>JAFUNW010000208.1 GCA_017472905.1 Bacteroidaceae bacterium | reverse complement strand
TCCTGCTGTAGTAAATAGTACCTATCAATTGGGTTTAATGGATGCTTTTCTTGATTATAAGCATATGGCAGGAAGTGCAAGTAGAAGTGGAAATAGAATAAATTTTACAGCTTATGGAGAAGGCTGGGTAAAACTTATATATGAAGGAATAGAATTATATAAATATAATGTTTCTATTGAAGGATATTGTAGTTCAGATGGTAGTGAGAAAAAATTGACTAAATTTTAATTGGTGATTTATGATAGTACTATGCCTATTCATACTTATTCTATTGACAGATATCTTGGCCTTGAGAGATATGCTGCATAGACCGTATGCAACAGAAGTAAAAGTAATGTGGGGGTTATTGATACTCTTGTTCCCCATCTTGGGAATGTCCATTTATTACTTTGTATGCTCACAGAAAAGATAGTAGTATTTTATTTTCTGAAACTTCAAAGGTAAATTGTAATAAGAAAGTATGTCCGTATCAATAATGAGACATACTTTCTTATTTTTCTTCCATTTGATAAAAATCAAACCTTCTCGGACAATTCTTAAACCTTTTCCCTGTTTTGGGACTGTTTTTCCTTAGATTTTGATGAAAATGCGACAAAAATGCAACACGTTTTCCGGGTGTTATTGGCTAATTTTGTCTCAACATTTAAATATAGTTAGTCTATGGAGTAATAAATCGTATTGTTGTGATAGGATGAACATAATCAGGTTGGCGTTCAAGATGGCATGAGGATGCTGTACCTATTGGAAGTAAATGTAAACAACTTGTGTTTTTTAATTATTTGATAATATGAAGAAAAAAGTTTTGTATTTTATAAGTGCGTTTTGGGTGCTATCTTGTTTGTTTTTCGCCTGTTCACAAAATGATGCTAAATATTTATATTAAGAAAATGCGGATAGTTTTTTTCTATTTTTTATATATAGGACTGCTCTTTCTCTCTGCTTGTTCGTATGAAGATAAACCAAGCGAAGATTTTTCTTTGAGCATTGAAGATAAACAAGAATTTGTTAGATATTTGACAGAAAAGTATAATGATATGAACGTTTACATCGAAATTCCTGATTACGATTCATTGACTTATGCCGATTTGCAAAACATGGATGTTATTTTAAGTGATATCTCTTCCAAAAATAACGAAAGTACTAAATAAATATAGAGGGGGATACCGCTGTTAAGTGCATTGCCAGCGGTGTACTTCTCTTTGTAACAGCGTAATTTAAGTCGTTAATTAAAGGGTACTATGAGACAAAAAACAACATCCCCAAGTTTAATCATCCTACTATTGGTACTCCTTTCTTCCTGTGGAGGACCTTCTTCGTTGGAAATTGCTTTGAAGAAGGCACAGGAGAATCGGGCTGAGTTGGAGAAGGTGCTTCAACATTATCAAGGTGATGAACAGAAGCTGCAGGCAGCTCGCTTCCTTATTGAAAATATGGATGGGCACTACACCATGGAAAGCACTGCTTGCGATACTTTCCGTATGGAGGCCGATACGCTCTTTGCCGGACATCCTGACAGGGATACAGGCTTCTATTGGGGAGGGCTCGATTCTATCTTGCAGAAATATTGGCTGGCAGAGCAGGGCATGACGCAGGTGCCCGACTTGCAGCAGGTGAAAGCCGATTACTTGATAGAGCACATCGACCATGCTTTCCGTGTGTGGAAGGAATCTCCGTGGGTCAAGGAGTATGATTTTGAGTTGTTCTGCCACTATGTTATGCCCTATCGCTTGGCAACCGAACCTCTCAGCGACTGGCGCAGTGAGTTTTGGAAACGCTACTACGACCGGATGAACGGCTACAGCAACAAGCAGCAGAATCTTCATCATCGCTTCGGAATCTATAACACGGTGTTGGGCGGAACGGCTGCCACCATCTACTTCCCTGCCGGCTATATGCCCGAGTTGCCCTTGTCGCTGCTTCCCGATGTGAAGGTGAGCGACTGCGATACCTATACGGCCTATTGTGTCGCTCTTTTCCGAACCTTTGGACTGCCTGCAGCGGCCGATTTCATACCTCAGTGGGGCAACCGATCTATGGGGCATTCCTGGCCGGTCTATTTGCTTTCTGCCGATAAGTTTATTCCTTTCGGTGTGAACGAGCCTATCGGCAATCACTTCTTTCACCGCTACGAGGAGTATCTGCCCAAGGTGTTTCGCCGTACTTATCAAAAACAGCCGGAGATGGAGGCATTGCAGCACGGTGAAAGCCCGATACCGGATTTGTTCCGCTCTGCCACATTGCAGGATGTAACCGACCAATATGTGGCCACTTCCGACATTACCGTCCATCTCTTCCATGGCATCAAGGCCGAATGGGTCTATCTGGCCGTGTTCGATAACCGGCAATGGACTCCGGTGCACTATGGCAAGCGCGTCGGTCGCAAAGCCCGTTTCACCAAGATGGGGCATCACATAGCCTATCTGCCGGTGTGCTACGGTCGTGGAGGTCGTTTGATTCCGGCCGGACATCCATTTGTTCTGAATGCCGATGGCGCTATACATACTCTACAGGCCGATACGGTGAATACCGAACCGGTACGCCTGTTGCGCAAGTATAAATTCTCTCATCCCTTGCGCTCCTACTGTACCCGTCTGAACGGAGCTAAATTTCAGGTTGCCAATAAAGAGGACTTCAGCGATTCGCTTACCATTGCTTGGGTGGGCGATTCTGTAGAGTGCCGCTTCAATCGGTTGCCAACAGCCTACGAAGGCAAGTATCGCTACTTCCGATTCCTCTCTTCGCCTACACCTTGGAATGAGATCGGCGAGATAGAGTTGTATGAGAACGATACCCTCCGCATACGTCCCAAGCGATTGTTTGGTAATAATTGCAATAACTTGGAGGCTCTTTATGATGACGACCCACTTTCTTACAACGGTTGCAATAATGAACGTCCTATTTGGGCAGCGGCTGAGTTCAATCGCCCGGTTCACTTGTCCCACATCCGGCTGTTGCCTCGCAATGATGATAACTTTATCCGCGAGGGTGAGCAGTATCAGTTCTTTTACTGGGATGGCCGTGGCTGGACATTGCTGCAAGAACTGACCGGAAACCGTGAAGGCGTTTTTCATATAGACAATGTTCCCACCAATGCCTTGCTGTTGCTTCGCAACATTACAAAAGGTAAGGAGGAACGCATCTTTACGTATCAGGATGGAGAACAAGTGTGGTGGTAAATTTATTGTTTAACTTTGTCTCGTGGTAAACGAAAGGCTACAACGAGGCAGCATAAAATTAAAAAAAATATGAAAACAAAAAAAATGATGAAAGTATTGTTACCGATGGTAGGTATTGTATTGTTTTTAATAGCCTATTCATGCGAAAATGATGGAAATGAACTATGGAGTGAATATCAATATATTGATTTTACTCCC
>JAFUNW010000019.1 GCA_017472905.1 Bacteroidaceae bacterium | reverse complement strand
GATTGTTGCTTCGCCAGGTTTGTTCTTTATTTTTGTTGTCTCATGACAGACTACAAATGCTTATTTGCTTTTATGTCTGTTCTTGCGCAGTCTTTTTTTACGCTTGTGAGTAGACATTTTGTGTCTTTTTTTCTTCTTTCCGCTTGGCATAGCTTCAAAATTTTATAGGGTTAATACTAGAGTTATTTCTTCACTGAGATGTTGAATGTCTTAGCAGGCTTGAACGCTGGAATGTTGTGTTCCGGAATGATGATTGTAGTGTTCTTCGAAATGTTACGAGCTGTCTTCTGGGCTCTCTTCTTTACGATGAAGCTACCGAATCCGCGCAAATATACGTTTTCTTCCTTTGTCAATGATTCCTTGACAACTTCCATAAAAGCTTCGATGGTATTCAATACATCTTTCTTTTCGATACCAGTCTTGCCAGCTATTTCGGTTACGATTTCTGCTTTAGTCATTTTTTATCTAATTATTTATAGTTCTATTAATAGTCTTAAATTTTTGGACTGCAAATATATAGAATTTCCGTCGGTTGGAGAAATATATTCAAAATAAATTTCAGAAAAAGTCGGTTTGTGTGCTTTTCTTGCTTTATTTTTGCACTAAAATTGGACTATAATGAGTGAATTTGCTGATAAACTGATAGGTTGGTATGAGGAAAACAAGCGTGATTTGCCTAGGAGGGATACGAAAGATCCGTATCGGATATGGATTTCGGAAATCATTCTCCAGCAGACAAGGGTGGCACAAGGGTATGATTACTTTGTCCGTTTCATGAAGCGTTTTCCCGATGTTTTTACCTTAGCCGAGGCCGAAGAAGACGAGGTGATGAAGTATTGGCAGGGGTTGGGTTATTATTCCCGTGCTCGGAATCTTCATGCTGCGGCACGAAGCATGGCCGAAGCAGGAGGTTTTCCCGTTGTTTATCAAAATGTATTGGCTTTGAAAGGTGTAGGAGAGTATACGGCAGCGGCTATCTGTTCGTTTGCTTACGACATGCCTTATGCCGTGGTAGATGGTAATGTGTATCGGGTACTTTCCCGATGGATGGGCATTGATGCTCCGATTGATTCCACCCAAGGTAAGAAGTTGTTTGCCCAGGTAGCTCAAGAACTGATGGATAAGAAACGTCCGGCAATTTACAATCAAGCTATCATGGATTTCGGAGCTTTGCAATGTACACCTTCTTCACCCAATTGTCTGTTTTGTCCGTTGTCCGATAGTTGCCTAGCATTGGCACAAGGAAAAGTGGATATTCTTCCCGTCAAGCAACATAAGACGAAAGTGACCAATCGCTTCTTTAATTATATATATGTACGCACGGGAGGCTATACCTTTATCCGGAAACGTACGGGAAATGACATTTGGAAGAACTTGTACGAGCCTCTGTTGATAGAAACGGATACGGACCTTTCTGAAAACATCGAAGTGTTTGAACAAAAACTCTTAGACGTTTTGGGTAAAACACCTTGGCATTTTTTGAAACCGGTAAAGCAAGGAGTGAAACATGTACTTTCGCACCGTATCATTCATGCCAATTTTTATGAGTTGGTTTTGCCGGAAGATTTCGGGGCGTTGGAAGGTTATCAGAGGGTGGCGGAAGAAGATTTATATAAATTTGCCGTATCTAATTTGGTTTCTCAGTTTTTTTCGCTAATTTTGGAGCCTAATAATCAAATAATGTAAAGCATGTCAGTTAATAAAGTCATATTGATTGGAAACGTCGGAAAAGATCCGGACGTGAGATATTTGGATAGCGGTGTAGCCGTTGCTACTTTTTCACTTGCTACAACAGAACGTGGATATACCTTGCAGAACGGTACTCAAGTGCCGGATCGTACTGAATGGCACAACATCGTGCTTTGGCGCGGATTGGCTCAGACGGCCGAAAAGTATGTACATAAAGGTGACAAGCTCTACATCGAAGGTAAAATCAAAAGCCGTTCGTATGATGACCAAAACGGAATCAAGCGTACCATTGTCGAAATCTTTGCCGACAATATGGAAATGCTGACTCCACGAGGTGCATCTCAACCGCAAGCTCAAGCCGCTCCGGCTCAACAACCGGTTCAGCAACCAGTAGCGGAGAATCCGTCGGATGATTTGCCGTTTTGATTAAATCAAGATGTTTAACTAAAATTGCACTCCTTGGACCCCGATTCGTATTTATGCCGCTTGGCGGAACTTTTTGACGGTGTGACCGTCTATCCTCCCTCTGTGGGAGCCATTATAGCTATCACTCTAGCTGTATTGTTATTGTTTGCTTCAGGCTTTGTGTCTGCATCCGAAATAGCGTTCTTCTCTCTTTCACCGAATGATCTCAGTGAGATAGAAGAAGAGGAGCATTCTTCGGACAAACGTATCATGGCTTTGTTGGAAGACTCGGAACGCCTATTGGCCACTATCTTGATTTCCAACAATTTTGTGAATGTAACCATCATTATGCTCTGTAATTACTTCTTTGCCGAAGTAGTGAATTTTGGTGGGTCGGTCATTGTGGAATTCTTGGTGATTACCGTCATTTTGACTTTTCTGTTGTTATTGTTCGGTGAAATCATGCCAAAGATTTATTCTGCCCAACACACGTTGAAGTTCTGTCGTTTTGCTGCACCTATTATTATGGTACTGAAGAAGGTGTTCAGTCCTTTGTCCAATTTGTTGGTGCGTTCTACGGTCATTGTCAACAAGTGTGTGGCAAAACGAAACTACAATATTTCCGTCGATGAATTGTCGCAAGCATTGGAATTGACGGACAAGACGGAAATTTCCGAAGAAAGCAACATTCTAGAAGGCATTATCCGTTTTGGTGGGGAAACCGCCAAAGAGGTTATGACTTCACGTCTGGATATGGTGGATTTGGACATCAGTTCTACATTCAAGGAAGTTTTGGATTGTGTGGTGGAAAATGGCTACTCCAGAGTGCCGGTTTACGAGGATTCCCGGGATAAT
>JAFUNW010000207.1 GCA_017472905.1 Bacteroidaceae bacterium | reverse complement strand
GAGCATAATTGTCTCCTTGATACTTATGAAGACCCAAGTTAAATTCAGCACCATGTTGTATCACTGTTGCATCGAGAGAAGAAAGCAATACATGATTTTCATCGTCAAGTTCCGGAATTGGCATAACGAGCAAACCATGATATTTTCTCGTATTACAATCAACAATGGTAGTACAATGGTAAGCTCCCGAACGGTTCGTACGAAGAATTTCTCTAGGCAGAGTTTCTTCAAGATTCGTCATGAGAGTCTTGTCAAATCGTAAGTAACTCATAGTTGTTATATTAAGGTTATTAAAAAATCCAAAATTCGGCACATATAGATATGGGCCGCTCAAAATTAATTATTTTCTTATTAAAAAAAAACTAAATAAGCGATTATTTGAAAATAAAATGTTTTTTCTGCCGAAAAGACATTTAAATTTAGATTCTATTTAATCATTGAACAATTCAAAAGTAAATTTAAAACCAACCGTATCAAATTTTCCATTGACAAAACTGGTAAAAGCTCCCACATCAAACACATGTGTACCAATGCCATAACCCAATTCTATGTAGGGATTCAAATGAGGCATAAAAAGCAATCCCCCATATAAACGTTCCTGTTGAATCATCCCCAGCCAACGATTCAAAGGACGCAACAAAATAAAAGGGGATTCATAAGTCATATTTCCTCTCCAATATTGGCGAGAAGAGTTATACCATCGTCTGTCCAGCAATTGAAACGTTCCACCAATTTCATCATTCCATCCTTCCGGAAGATTGCTTCGTGAAAAGTTAACAAAATCTACAAAATACACATTGTCCATCTTGGTGAACAATCCAAAACCGACACGATATGCCAGCATGCGAATCTTGTTCAATTTGAATTTTTGCTGTACATCAAACTCTAGACGTTCATGCTCATCCTTGCATCCAAACAATCCTTTCAGTCCCCGTTCATAATCCAGGATAAAGGTAGGCATCGCAGAACCTACGTTCATTTTTCGGTTGCCATTCATATAATAATACATACCAGGCGTCCATTCCAAACGGATTCTTGGTGCAAAACTGTTGTATTCTGAATGTATCCCAAGTTTTTTCAGTTCTTCTCCTCCCATCTGCAACAAGAATTCGTCCAAGCCAATACGGTTCTTATCTACCAAACAACGCCAATGCATGGATACCCCCGATTTGACCAAGAGACCGTTTACCGGTTCCAATGTATGGAATAGATTCAAATAAATATCTTTAAAATAATCCAGTTCAAGTTTGTTGAAATCAAATGAATTATCTGGGAGCAGCCTCAGTTTATCTGTCACCACACTGCTATATATGCGATTGCCATTACCCACATTTATCTCTATTCCTCCCATCTTTTCCGGCCAATATTGATACTCAAAATCTCCTTTTATGTACAATTCTTTCCGTGTAAAATTATATCCTACTTGTGGAGTTATACGCAACAAGCGATTACCCGTGAACAAACGGGTATATTTGAATTTTTGCCTATATGAAATACCATTACTGTGGCTATAACTTAACATGACCGGATTGATCAAAGGAGAGCAACGCACACTGCCTATACCTGCCAGATTCACACTATAGCTACTAATCAGCATATCACCCAATTGTCCCCAAAATTCATGTGCTTTTTGTTTTTCCTTTTCCTGAACAGACAATTTCATCAATGTATCTTTCCTCATGCTCCAGCTACGATACAAAGAATCCTCTTCAACAGTTAAAGGAATCGGACGGATGG
>JAFUNW010000206.1 GCA_017472905.1 Bacteroidaceae bacterium | reverse complement strand
TTTTTTAAAATAAGATTATAATGAGAACACTGACATTTACCATAGCGATGTTGCTCTGCACATGGGTTTATGCGCAAAACGAGCAAGCAACGTTGGCGTTGATAGAAAAAGCCAATGCCGAAATCAATCAAATAGAAAGCCAATTCGCACAGACAAAAACCATTGCCGCCAATGGAAAAGAAATCAAATCAAGCGGTACGCTCTACATCCAAGACGATGACAAAATGGCAATGCACTATCATGCGCCAGCTACAGATTTATTGATTATCAACGGAGAACAATTCTACATGATTCGCGGGAAGAAGAAAAACCGCTTCAACACAGAAAAGAACAAAGCCATGCGTAGTTTGCGCAACACTCTACTCTATTGTGTACATGGCAAACCGGCGCTTTTGGCTCAAGAAAACAATGCTACACTGACTGTCAATACCAATAATGACGGGTATACAGTCGTACTCACTTCGCAAAAGAAAACGCCTCGGGGATATGAAAAAATCATTCTGAACTACGATGCAAAAAGCAAACTGCTGACTCGCATGCAGATGGATGAATGGAACGGGAATAGTACACTCTACGAAATGAGTGGAATAAAAACAAACGGGAACATAGCTCCGCAACAATTCGTCATTCCTCAGAAATAGATTTTTGCATCTAATATATACAGAACAAAAAAACGAAAAAGCGAATGATAACAAATTCACTTTTTCGTTTTTTAGCTTATTATTTTCCATTTATCACTAAATCAGCAAGTATAAGCAATCTTTTTGTGAATTACTACCAAATTCTTATATTGATGCCTGCTTACCAATAATACGAGTTGTTTGATACCCTGTACGAAATTCTAGTTCAAAGGTCCGATCTACATGTTCAATATTCGGAGAAGCTTTCAATATAACTTTCTTACCAACAATTTCCATAGTTAACCAATCGAAAGTCTTTTTTAACTTTAAGTTTTTCAATAAGTTCTGATTATCGGATACATTAATTTTAAAAGCTTTTCCATCTACACGTATCGCAACCATTTTTGCGCAAAAACGTTCTGTAGTTAGATATTGGACACCCCCATTCTTAGTAAAGTTTACTTGATATGTAGAAACTATCGGCCACCATTCGCCTCCTTCACGTGGGGGATCTACCAATCCAATTATTGAATCCACTTTTTCTCCATTTTTCAGATAAATACAAAATGAATGCAGGCTATCTTGATAAAACTCACGCAAGTCTGTATTTACAAGAACCCGAAATTGAGATGGAGAGTAATGACATAAACGAATCCATCGAACAGTAAACGGCAACCAAACATGTCCTAGAATCTGTGCCTTTTTTGTTTCTTGAGGAATAGAATAAAAGCTCTCATTTACTCGTAAAGTCTCTATATTCCAATTCTTAGTCCCTACATCTACAATTATTTCTGACGAGTGATATCCAAAATGTAGTTTACGAACGGATAAATCCAATGAATCCTGTTGGGCATACCCCATAAAGCCAACAGACATCATGTAAACTAAAAAGAAGAATACGCATATAGAAAAGTCATAGACCTTAAGAAAGAACTCTTTCAAAACGAGTAAGAAACTCTTTCGCCTCATCCATACTCAATGCAAGAGGAGGTAATAAACGGATGACATGCGTGCCGCTTACCCCGGTGAAAACATGCTCTTCTTTCAGTAATTTCAGACGAATATCTTTGATGGGGTCTTCAAATTCCATACCAATCATCAATCCTCGTCCTCGTACTTCCTTAATCTGGGGGAATTTCTTCAATTCGCTTATTAAGAAAGCACCTACTTCAGCAGCATTGTTCACCAGATTTTCCTGCTCAATCACATCCATTACAGCCAATGCCGCAGCACAAGCCAAATGGTTTCCACCAAAGGTTGTACCCAACTGTCCATATACCGGAGCAAACTTCGGGCTAATGAGAACTCCACCCATTGGGAAACCATTTGCTATTCCTTTAGCAACAGTAATCATATCGGGACGTAATCCCTCGCAATATTGATGAGCGAAAAACTTTCCGCTACGCCCATATCCACTCTGGATTTCGTCCATAATGAAAACGGCATGATGCTTTTCGCACAAACGAGATAGCTCTTGCAGAAATTCCGATGTTGGCAGTTGAATACCTCCAACACCTTGAATACCTTCAACGATAACAGCACAAACATCCTCCTTTTCCAACTCTGTACGGTAAGCCTCAATATCGTTCAACGGCAAATAGGTCACATGTCCGTTAGCATTGATAGGAGCAATAATTTTAGGATTTGCAGTTGCCTCTACAGCCAATGATGTGCGACCATGAAAAGCTTTTTGGACTGAAAGGATACGGGTACGCCCATTATAAAATGACGCCAACTTCAACGCATTTTCATTTGCTTCTGCGCCGGAGTTAATCAAAAACAGCGAGTAATCTTCGTATCCGGAAAGTTTTCCCAAACGCTCAGCGACTTGTTGCTGCAACTTGTTGATAACCGAATTGGAATAAAATCCCAATTTCCCTACTTGCTCACTGATTTTCTCTACATAATGAGGATGAGCATGACCTATGCTGATAACAGCATGTCCTCCATAAAGGTCTAAATATTCCTGCCCATTCTCATCCCAAACACGACAGCCTTTTCCCTTTACTATATTAATATCAAAAAGCGGATATACATCAAATAGATTCATCGTTCACATTTTTTATTTTAGAATGCACTCGGTTTTAATTTCAAGGCGGTCTGTTCATCCAATCCGAAAAGCAAATTCATATTCTGCACAGCTTGTCCGCTGGCACCCTTGAGCAAATTGTCTATACAAGAAATGATAAGCAACTTGTCGTCATGCTTCTCCAAATGAACCAAACACTTATTGGTATTTACCACCTGTTTCAAATCTATGTTCTTTTCCGAAACATGCACAAAAGGAGCATCGGCATAATACTCTTTATACATTAAATACAAACTATCGGCATTGGCTTTGCAATGAAGCACCACTGTAGCAAAAATTCCGCGTGCAAAGTCTCCACGATACGGGATAAAATCAATTTCTGAATTATAACTTCCCTGCAACTTACGCAAACTTTGCTTGATTTCAGGCACATGCTGGTGGCTGAAAGGCTTGTAAATACTGATATTGTTGTTTCTCCAACTAAAATGGGAGGTTGCTCCGGGCTTTACACCGGCACCGGTGCTTCCTGTTATTGCATTCACGATGACATTTTCATGAATCAACTGATTTTTAGCCAAAGGAAGCAAAGCCAACTGAATACAAGTAGCAAAACATCCCGGATTAGCTATATATTTGGCTTTACTGATGGCTTCTTTATCCAATTCCGGCAGTCCATAGACAAACTCATGTTCGGGAGCTTCCAAACGATAATCCATTGAGAGGTCTACGACTTTCAGATGTTTAGGCAACTCATGCGAATCCATGAATTTCTTTGTATCACCATGAGCGGTACAGAAAAAGAGTACATCAATCTCATCCAATGGCAACTCGTCCGTAAAAACCAAATCGGTTTCACCTATCAAGCCTTCGTGAACATCCACTATCGGATTTCCGGCATTGCTACTACTATTAACAAATGTAATCTCTACTTCGGGATGATTAATCAGCAAGCGCAATAGTTCGCCCGCTGTGTATCCTGCCCCGCCAATTATTCCTGCTTTAATCATCTTTTCTATTTTTTATTTCTAACTAGAAAATACAAAGGTGAGAGAGAATTCTCACCTTTATACTTTTCACAAACGTTCAATCATTTGTTTTAATCGTTCGGATAACCTCTTATTCCTGTGGCAAAGCCAAACAAGCTATCACATAAACAATCACTCCAACAGTTGTAAATCCAAAGAGGATAAACAACAGACGGAAGATCCAAGGATTGATATTGGTGTACTTACCCAAACCAGAACAAACGCCACCAATAAGTTTGCCTTCGACAGTTCTCGTTAATTTTTTCTCACTCATAAACGCTTCTTTTTAAAAAGGTTAGTAAATATAATAAAAAAGATTCTTAAATTTCCTCGTCTTTATGATTGGCATAATAGGCACGAAGCGGAGTGGAGAGCACTTTGATGAATCCTTTTGCATCATCGGCTGTCCAACCTTTTTGCATTTCGCCATATTCGCCAAGTTTATTCTTCACTAAATCATCCTGACTTTCCACACCTACGGTAGAAAAGCCTAACGGACGCAATTCCAAAATAGCTGTTCCGTTTACATTACGCTGACTTTCTGTAAGCATAGCTTCAATATCGCGCATAACAGGCTCCAGATATTGGCTTTCATGCAAGAACATACCATACCAATTGGCGACTTGGTCTTTCCAATATTGTTGCCACTTGCTAAGCGTATATTTTTCAAGAAAACGGTGTGCACCGATAATCAACATGGGTGCAGCAGCCTCGAAACCTACACGTCCTTTGATTCCAATGATGGTATCACCTACGTGCATATCCCGTCCAATACCATAAGCGGCCCCTATCTCTTCTACCTTTTGAATGGCTTTAATTGGATCGTCAAAGGATTCATCATTTACAGCTTTCAACTCTCCTTTCTCAAAAGTGAGACGCAATTGTTCTGTTCCCTCTTTTGTACAATGTTTGAGATAGGCAGATTCTGGCAATCCTTGTGCTGAATCCAATATTTCGCCACCACAGATAGAGGTTCCCCAAATACCTACATTATATGAATATTTCAGTTTGGTGAAGTCTGCAGCAAAACCGTTCTTATTAAGGTAATCTATTTCTTCTTGACGACTCAGAGCCATGTCGCGAGTCAGAGTGATAATCTCCACTCCGGGAGCCATCACCAAGAAAGTCATATCAAAACGAATCTGATCGTTACCGGCTCCCGTACTTCCATGAGCAATGGCATCTGCTCCAATTTCATTGGCATAACGTGCGATAGCCAACGCTTGGAAAATACGCTCCGAACTTACAGAAATGGGATAAGTGCCATTACGAAGAACATTACCATACACCATGTATTTCAGACTTTTCTCGTAATACTCGCGGGTTACATCCAATGTTACGTATTGGGTTGCTCCCAACTTATAGGCATTTTCTTCGTTCGTTTTCAATTGTTCCGGGCTGAAACCTCCCGTATTGGCACAAGCGGCATAAACTTCATAGCCTTTTTCCTTTGCTAAATACATCACTGTGTATGAGGTATCAAGTCCGCCGCTGAATGCGACCACCACTTTCTTTTTTGTTTCCATATTTTTCTATTTTAAACTGTCATTTTTAGTCTTCTCTCGTTTTTCGGGGTCATAAAGCATGGCTGTACAAATACAATACCTGCGACCTGTACGTTCCAATACATCGTGGTTGATACAGCCTTCGCATCCTTTCCAAAAAGCTTCATCATCTGTCAGTTCAGCAAAAGGAACCGGAACATATCCCAATTCTGTATTGATTTTCATTACAGCTCCACCACTTGTCAAACCAAACAATTTAGCATGAGGCCAACGCAAACGACTTAAAGTAAAAGCTGCATGTTTGATACGCTTGGCTAACCCCATTCCTCGGAATTTCTCGACTACAATCAGTCCGGAGTTTGCCACATATTGTTTGTTTCCCCAACTTTCAATATAACAAAATCCTGCAAATTCATCACCACATAGGGCGATGATGGCTTTTCCCTCTTTCATCTTTTGTGCTACGTACTCATGAGTACGTTTAGCTATACCGGTTCCACGTACTTTTGCTGCTGCCGTAATTGTTTCTAATATGGTATCTACATATACTTCATGCGAAGCATCGGCCACCATTACATCAATTGATTGAGTATCCATTCTTTTTCTAAATTATAATACTACAAACTTTTTTATTCTTATTCGGGAAAAATATTTTTTCTATACCTTATTATATATTAGGAATCACAACCATCAATGCTTTACGAACTTCTTCTTGCATGACGCCTTCACGAATCACCAACATGATGGTATCGTCTCCGGCTATAGTTCCTAATATTTGTGGTAGATTTTGGTTGTCGATGTCATAGGCCAATCTACTGGCGTAACCGGGACGGGTACGAATCACTGCAATGTTGTGAGAAAAGCAGATAGATATGAAGCCATTGAACTTCATCATTTCGCGAATAGGATTTTCATTTTCCGGTAAACGGCGATACATTGTATTGTTAGGCAAAACATATACATATTTCCCATTCATACTGGAAGCTTTTGCCACTTTCAGTTGCTTCAAATCGCGCGACAAAGTAGCCTGCGTCAATTGAAAGCCCTCATTACGCAAGTATTTTAACAATTCTTCCTGACAGCAAATTTCTTTGCTTGAAATAATCAGTTTAATTGCATCCAAGCGATTGGTTTTCTTTGTCATCTCTGTATAATTATTCCAAAAACGGATGCAAAAATACAAATAATATCTATCAATTATACAAAAAAGAGTTTTTTTTTCACTCACACGAGCATTTTTACCTCATTTTATTGCATAATTATCGAATTTAAGTCTATTGGCATAAAAAAGCAGAAGAACAAAGGGAGTAATTATTCTCTCTTTTGTTCTTCTGCTATGGTTTCCAAATGATTATTACTTACAAGGAACTTGTTTCAATGTTTCAAGCAAGAAATCGTAGAACTTCTGCACTGAAGGAATATAAGCCCTTTCATCCGGAGAATGCGGAGAGCGCAAAGTCGGGCCGAATGAAATCATATCTAATCCCGGATGAGATGCACCGATAATTCCACATTCCAGACCGGCGTGTATAACCTTCACAGAAGGTTCTTTTCCAAATTGGATTTGATAGCTCTCTTTCATGGCTTTCAATATAGGAGAGTTTACATTGGGTTGCCAACCGGAATAACTTCCGCTTAATTCAACCTTCATTCCGGCCATGTTAAAACAACTTTCCAAAGATGTGGCAATATATTCTTTCATTGATTCACTGCTACTGCGAGCTAATATATTAAATTCAGCTTTACCGTTCTCAATCGTAATAATAGCTAAATTAGAAGAAGTCTCGACTGTATCGGGAATAGAGGGGATGTAACGTACAACACCATTCTGACATGCAAAAATGGCATCAATCAAATTATCTTGAATCTCTTCAGGTACTTCTCCGACAGGTAAAACCGTTCGTTCAGCATGAAGCGAAATTGGCGTCTCTATTTCATGATACTCTTCATTAAAGAGTTCTTCGCAATACTTCACCAATCCCAAAAGTTCTTCCTCATTCTCTGCCGGCAATGTCAGTACAACTTCACATTCCCGAGGAATGGCATTGCGCATATTTCCTCCGTGCCAAGAAGCCAAGCGTGCTTCATAATCCGCAACTGCTTCACGAACTAAACGAACCATCAATTTATTGGCATTGGCACGTCCTTCACAGATTTCCAAGCCGGAATGTCCACCCCGCAATCCTTTTAGGGTTATCTTTACTGCCACATCCGTAGAATCAGTCTCCACCTCTTTGTATTGAAGACTGGCCGTTACATCAATACCTCCGGCACAACCGATATAGAGTTCACCCTCTTCTTCCGAATCTAAATTCAACAGAATTTTACCGGAAAGTTCACCCTCTTTCAATCCGAAAGCACCATACATTCCGGTCTCTTCGTCAGCTGTAATCAAAGCTTCCAACGGTCCATGTACCAGACTCTTATCTTCCATTATTGCCATGATAGCAGCAACTCCCATACCATTGTCTGCACCTAGAGTTGTTCCTTTGGCACGAACCCATTCACCATCAATGTATGGTTGAATCGGATCTTTCACAAAATCATGTACCGTATCATTATTCTTTTGGGGAACCATATCCATGTGAGCCTGCAATATTACCGTTTCACGCTTCTCCATTCCCGAAGTGGCCGGCTTGCGATAAATAATATTTCCGGCCTCATCTTTTATCACTTCTACTCCTGCTTTCTGTCCGAAATCCATCAGAAAAGCCTGTATAGCCTCCAAATGTCCGGAAGGCCGAGGTACTTGCGTTAACAAATAAAAGTTTTTCCACACACATTGTGGAGCTAAAGATTGAATCGTATTCATAATTATGATCTTATTTCAGCAACATCGCTTGTGCGCTGTGCTTTGGTTAATAATTTCTTTTTTCCTATTTGCATGACTAACAATCCATACACACCTAGCAATATTATTAAGAATGTTTGAATAGCATGCACCAACAGAGCAAACATCCCTGCATCTTCTGTTGAAACCCCATAAAGCACCATCATTGTAATTACGGCATAATGCCAAGGACCGGCTCCATTGGGAGTTGGAATAACTACAGCTATGCTCCCAACCACAAACATAACTAAACCAGCCATAAAACTCAAATGGTCGGAAAACTGAAAGCAAAAGAATGTCAGATAAAAATGGAATAGGTAAGACATCCAAATAAGTATGGTATAGCAAATAAACAATCCCGGTCTGCGTACCTTTCGAACAGACATAATGCCTTCCCATAAATTATAACATAGTTGTTTCAAACGTTTATAGATTGAAAGGCGCTTCAACAAGAGAAAGCCCCCCCAACAAAGCAACAAACCGACCAAAATCCATCCATAAAATTCTGTTGATAGAAACATGCGTTCCCAATTCCCGAATTTTGTACCAGTCTCTTGAAAGAAATCACGAAATACACGCCATTGTCCTCCAATAGCCCAAAGAGTCATGAGACCTATACAAAGCGTATCTATCACCCGTTCTGTAACAACTGTTCCCAAAGATTTAGAAAATGAAACATTATCCGCCTCTGCCAAGACTCCACAACGAGAAACTTCGCCTAAACGGGGAACCACTAAATTAGCTGCATAAGATATAAATACGGCATGTATACAATGAGATGTACGAGGAAACTCGCCCAAAGGCTCCAACGTTTGTTTCCAACGGATGCCACGAAAAACCTGACTCAATATTCCAAAAATTAAAGAAACAGACATCCACCAAACATCTATCTTCTTAAAAAGAGTTTCATCTACCTGAGAAAAATCAAAATCACGATAGGTCCAATACATAATGATTCCCCCTAAAAGAAGAGGAAATACATATCGAAACAGACTGCTTA
>JAFUNW010000205.1 GCA_017472905.1 Bacteroidaceae bacterium | reverse complement strand
CATGTTTTTTGTGATAAGAACGTAGCGAAATCGGATTTGGATCAGATTGCAGCAGGCATTATGCTAGAAGATGGTGAGATACATGCAGATGCAATCAGTTATGCTTCTGATACAGACAAGAGTCAGGTCGGTATTGAGATTCATTCCGGAAAGAATCGTATTGTTCGTCGCATTTTTGAATCTTTGGGTTATCGTGTCATTAAGTTAGATCGTGTCTTATTCGCAGGTTTGACAAAGAAAAATTTGCGTAGAGGTGATTGGAGATTCTTGACAGAACAAGAGGTAAACATGCTTCGCATGGGAGCTTTTGAATAATATTATAAAATAAAAGATAAAGGACAAAACTCTATGGAACAAATTCGTAGAACAAAAATAGTTGACGTACTGAAGCGTACAGATTTTGGTGCGATCGTAAACGTTAAAGGTTGGGTGCGTACTCGGCGTGGAAGCAAACAAGTTAATTTTGTGGCTTTGAATGATGGATCTACTATTAATAATGTGCAGATAGTGGTAGATATAGCCAATTTCGATGAAGAGATGTTGAAGCAGATTACGACCGGAGCCTGTTTGAGTGTGAACGGAGAATTGACAGAATCCGTAGGTTCGGGTCAAAATGTAGAACTTCAAGCTCGTGAGATAGAAGTGTTGGGTACATGCGACAATACTTATCCATTGCAGAAAAAAGGCCATTCGATGGAATTCTTGCGTGAGATTGCGCATTTGCGTCCTCGTACGAATACATTTGGTGCGATTTATCGTATTCGTCACCACATGGCGATGGCCATCCATCAATTCTTTCATGAAAAAGGATTCTTCTATTTCAATGCGCCTATTATTACAGCATCGGATTGTGAGGGAGCCGGACAAATGTTTCAGGTAACGACTCTGAATCTGTATGATTTGAAGAAAGATGAAAATGGTTCCATTGTTTATGACAATGATTTCTTTGGAAAGCATGCCAGTCTGACCGTATCCGGACAGTTGGAAGGGGAGTTGGCTGCTACAGCAATGGGAGCTATTTATACATTCGGACCTACGTTCCGAGCTGAGAACTCCAATACTCCTCGACACTTGGCTGAATTCTGGATGGTAGAGCCGGAAATCGCTTTTACCGATTTGACTGATTTGATGGATTTGGAAGAAGAATTCATCAAGTATTGTGTCAATTGGGCATTGACTCACTGTCAGGATGATTTGGAATTCCTCAATAAGATGGTAGACAAGGGATTGATTGAACGGTTGAAGAATGTAGTAGAAGCAGAATTCGTACGTTTGCCTTATACCGAGGGTGTTAAGATCCTGGAAGAGGCTGTTGCGCAAGGACGTAAATTTGAGTTCCCGGTATATTGGGGTTGTGATTTGGCCAGTGAACATGAACGCTATTTGGTAGAAGAGTATTTCAAGAAGCCGGTTATTATGACAGACTATCCCAAAGAAATCAAAGCATTCTATATGAAGCAGAATGCGGATGGAAAAACCGTACAAGGAACTGATGTCCTATTCCCGCAAATTGGTGAAATCATAGGTGGAAGTGTACGTGAAGAGAACTACGATAAATTGATGACGCGTATTAATGAACTGAATATTCCGATGAAAGACATGTGGTGGTATTTGGATACTCGTAAATACGGTTCATGTCCTCATGCCGGATTTGGTTTGGGTTTTGAACGCTTGCTCCTTTTTGTAACCGGAATGACCAACATACGCGATGTGATTCCTTTCCCGCGTACTCCGCGCAATGCTGAGTTTTAATTGGCATAATTATGTAATTGACTAACGAATAGAACCGTGTTTTGCTCTTTTAAAGAGGAAACACGGTTTTTTTTGTTTGTTTTTGTGAAAGAATTTGCCGAAAAGGTTTGTTGTTTCAGTAAGATTTAATACTTTTGTCATCGAACAAGAGTAGTATTAACTTTAATAACATTGAATCATGAAAAGACCGTATTTAACCCTGTTGGTTGTTGCTTTTTTCAGTATGGTAGCAACTGTATCTTTCGCTCAGAAGAAAGAACGTTTGAATGCAGCAAATTTGAAAGGTATTTGGCAAATGTGTTTTTATGTTTCGGAAACTCCGGATTCTCCGTCTACGCTTCGTGCCGGAAACACCTTTAAGATATTGAGTGATGACGGAGTCATTACAAACTTTACGGTAATTCCCGGACGAGGAGCAATTGTTACGGGAGTTGGAACCTATAAAGTTGTAAAGCCCAATATCCTACGTGAAAGTATGAAAAAGAACATTCATTTACCGATGTTGGATGGTCACGACAATGATTTGGAAATCAAGTTGAGTGAAGACAACAACGTGATGAGCGTGAAGTTCTATATTGAGAAAGATTCCAAAGGCAACGTGATTGATGCTTGGCATTATGAAACTTGGCGCAGAGTGGAGATGCCGAACGTTTATCCTGCCGATTTGGTTAGATGAGTATTGTTGAATTGATTGTTTAAAATGTCATAGACGGAAGAAATAAAAGCTTCTTCTGTGTTTAATTGAAAAACTTAAGTTTTGCAATATAGGTTCAAGTACAAAGTATCTTAAGATACTTGGCAATATATCTTAAGATGTATGTCGATTTATCTTAAGATACTTTTTTGAGAGTGTATTTTTAGTATTTAGAGAAGAATGAAGCGAATTCTATTTCCCTTAGTCGTGATTTTCGTAGGAGTATTAACCTCTTTTGCCTCCGAAAATGTGCGAATTGCAGAGAGTTTTAATTTTGGTTGGCGCTTTATGGCCGGTGATGTGGCCGGAGCAGAACAACCGCAGTTTGATGATAGGCAGTGGCGTACGGTAGACGTACCTCACGATTTCCAGATAGAGCAACCTTGGGTCGCACCCGATGCAAGCGAGCGTGCAGATAATAGCGATCCCGGAGCCAATGTGCGTAGCCGTTTGAGCAGTCGGGGTTTCAAGGAGATGGGAATCGGCTGGTATCGCAAAACCTTTACTCCCGATGTGGCTTGGAAAGGAAAGCGGGTCGTTTTAGATTTTGAAGGAATCATCTATGTCGGTGACGTTTATCTGAATGGAAAATTGATTGGCGGTACGGACTATGGATATTTGGGGTTCGAGATTGATGTAACCAAGTTATTAAAGTATGACGAACCCAATGTGTTGGCAGTAAAAGCGGATACACGCGAACCGAATAATTCTCGTTGGTATACAGGAGGCGGACTTTACCGCGATGTAAATGTGGTAGTAACCGACCCCAAAGTATATTTCATGCGTCATCCGCTCTATATTACCACTCCTGAAGTCTCTGAACAGGAAGCGACAGTCAACATACAGGCTGAGGTCGCCTGCTATAATCGTCAACCGGTGAAACTGGAAGTAGTCGTTGTTGATGCGGACGGTAACGAAGTGGCTCGTCAGACAGAGGAGTTCAAGCGCCGTCAGAGTACCTATGAATATCAATTCCCGGGTATCCGGTTGCAGAATCCCCGTTTGTGGGATTGCGACACTCCTCACCTTTATACTGCAACTGTAACCCTTTATCATGCTGACGGACGTGTGGCTGATCAGGTAAGCGAACGTTTTGGTGTGCGTTCCGTAGAGTTCTCTCCGGAATACGGCATGAAGATCAATGGAAAGAAAGTTTTGCTGAAAGGTATTGCCAACCACCATTCATTGGGAGCGCTTGGCTCTGCTGCTTATCCTCGGGCCATAGAGAAGCGTATCCAACTGTTGAAAGAGTTTGGAGTGAACCATATCCGTACTTCGCACAACCCTTATAGCGAAGAGTTCATGGATTTGTGCGACCAATACGGTATTCTTGTGGTAGACGAACTCTACGACAAGTGGCTCGACCAATATTGCGGAGGACGTGCGCCTTGGGCTTTGTTGTGGCAGAAAGATATTCCTGAATGGATTAAGCGCGACCGCAACCATCCATCGGTGGTCTTCTGGAGTTTGGGAAATGAGTTGCAGACCTATTGGCATATACCACATGCCGATTGGGGTGTCACTCCTTACCGCATGCAACGCGAATTGCTGAAGCGTTACGACAATACCCGTCTTGTTACTGTGGCCATGCACCCGCGTGGTCGCCACATGGATACCGATTCTTTGCCGGCTCCGTTGGTACATGAAACGGACATTGCTTCCTACAACTACCGCTAT
>JAFUNW010000204.1 GCA_017472905.1 Bacteroidaceae bacterium | reverse complement strand
TGCGTAGTGTCGTAAATGGGGAGAATCTGTATCAACTTCTGATGCGTTTTTACCGCCCAGTCGACCAAACGGTGCAAGTCGTGGAAGTCTCCGCAACCGAAACTCTCTTGCGAACGGAGCGAGAATACGGGGATGGCAACGCCGGCTCCTCGCCAGGTGGGTTGGTCGAAATAGACATATTGGTCGGCATGGATGTCGAGGTCGATTCCTTCGGGCGAAAAGGAGTCGATGCGTCTGTTATTTGTAGCCAGCTCCCACGATACGGCTTCTTTCTTTTGGTTGTCATAGAGTACAAATTTGTATTCCAATGGCTGGGTCAGCGCGTCTGCGTCTAAGGTAGCCTGCCATTCGGGGAAGTGTGTGTCGCTCATGACGAGGGGTTCTTTCAAATCCCAGTTTCCCAGTTGCGGTTGATTGCCCGTAATGGCCAGTGAAAACTCCTTGCTCAAGCGCGGAAAGTGGGCCTTTATCATCAGCGTCTTTCGGTAGAGCGTAGCGTGGCGTGTGCTTTTTTCGCGTGCCAGCAGGCAGTCGGTAAATGCCGAGCTGTAGAAATATTGTTGGCCCGACACCATTTTCCATTGGTCGTAGGTTTGGCAGTGGAGCTGCTCATCGCGTGCCACTTCCATGTATCGTGGGAACAGGTCCCATTCCATACAAATTGTTTTCCCGTCTCGCACCACTCCGTAGCAGTAGGTGAAAACATTTTGAGTCGTCTGTATGTCGAGCGTCAACTCCCACCGGTTGCCATCTTCGGTATGCATGGCGGGAGCATTGGCGAAATTGCCTTCGCCCAACTCGGGCAGGTTTCCGGCAATTCTTAGTTCTTCACCCCATTGGGTGTGATATTCCATGTGAAATGTAATCCTCATATTCTTTAGCTTTCGTTTCTTTGATTTCAATCTGTGCAAAGGTACAACAACCGCAAGGAAAAAACAAATTTCCTTTGTGCAAAGCAAATGATAGCGCTTTCTTGGTGGTTATTCCCTCTTCTCTAATCCAATCATGCTCAGACTCAATCGTTTGCGCTTCAAATCTACGTCAATGACCCGTACTCGTACTTGTTGTCGGAGTGAAACTACGGCGGTGGGGTCGCTGACATACTGATTCGAGAGTTGCGAGATGTGCACCAGGCCGTCTTGATGAACTCCCACATCCACAAAACATCCGAAATTGGTGATGTTCGTGACAATGCCCGGTAAAACCATCTCCTTGTGCAGTTCTTCGAGCGAATGTACGTTGGCAAATTCAAAGGCGGTAAGCGGTTTGCGCGGGTCGCGGCCCGGTTTTTCCAATTCTTGCATGATGTCTTGCAATGTAGGGAGTCCCACTTCGGTTGTGCAGTACTTTTCAAGTCGGATGCCTGTGCGTGTCTCTTTGTTGCGAATCAGGTCCGAGACGGAGCAACCCATATCTTTGGCCATTTCTTCTACGATGTGATAGCTTTCGGGGTGCACAGCCGAGTTGTCCAACGGATTTTTTGCTTGTGGAATGCGTAAAAAACCGGCGCACTGTTCGAATGCTTTGGCTCCCATTCGCGGCACTTTCATCAGCTCTTTCCGCGAAGCGAACGGGCCGTTCTCGGTGCGATAATCTACGATGTTTTGCGCCAATTGAGGTCCCAAGCCGGAAACATAGGTCAGCAGATGTTTGCTTGCCGTGTTCACATTCACTCCTACCGTATTTACACAGTTTTCTACCGTTTGATCGAGCGATTGTTTCAGTCTTGTTTGATTTACATCGTGCTGATATTGTCCCACTCCGATGGACTTGGGGTCGATTTTCACCAGCTCGGCCAACGGATCCATCAGCCTGCGGCCTATCGAGACGGCCCCACGCACGGTTACGTCATAGTCCGGAAACTCTTCGCGTGCTATTTTGGAAGCCGAGTATACCGAAGCACCGTCTTCGCTGACCGAATAGACCTCTATGCCTTGCGTACAAGGAAGTTTGCGGACGAAAAGTTCGGTTTCCCGTCCGGCCGTACCGTTTCCGATGGCGATGGCTTCAATGGCGTATTTCCCGATTAGATATTTGATTGTAGCTTGCGCTTCCATCGGTTGGTTTTTCGGGGGATGTGGGGCGATGATGCTATGATGAAGCAAGGCTCCTTGCGCATCGAGACACACCACTTTACATCCGGTACGGAAACCGGGGTCTATCCCCATCACCCGTTTTTGTCCGAGGGGCGAAGCCAACAGCAATTGTTTCAGATTTTCGGCAAAGATACGGATGGCTTCCGTGTCGGCTTTCTCTTTGCTTTGTGCGGCAAACTCCGTTTCGATTGAGGGTTTCAGAAGGCGTTTGTACGCATCGTGTACAGCTTCTTGCACCTGTCGGCCGCAGTCGTTGTTTGCCTTCACGTAGATTCGCTCCAGCAGTTGGCAACACTCCTCATCGTCCGGCGAAATGTCTACCTTCAGGAATCCCTCGCTCTCGCCCCGGCGCAGAGCCAGCAGGCGATGGGACGAACAGCGCTTGAGCGGTTCGGAAAAATCGAAGTAGTCGCGGTATTTTATTCCCTCCTCCTCTTTGCCTTTCACCACTTTGGATGAGATGATGGCTTGGCGGGAAAAGCGGTTGCGCACCTGATTGCGTGCACGTTCGTCTTCGTTTATCCTTTCCGCAAGGATGTCGCGTGCACCTTTCAGTGCCTCCTCTTCATTCTCCACCTCTTTATTTATATATGTTCGCGCGCGAGCAAGCAAATGTGATTCGCGTTGCATCAGTATCAGGGTGGCCAGCGGCTCCAGTCCCTTTTGTCGGGCTATTTCGGCCCGGGTTTTCCGTTTGGGTTTATAGGGCAGGTAGATGTCTTCCAGTTCCGTACCGTCCCAACTTTGGGTGATTCGCTGTTCCAGCTCCGGAGTCAGTTTGCCTTGCTCCTCGATGGTCGTGAGAATCGTCTTTTTCCGTTTCTCCAGCTCCGTATATTTGGTGTGCAGCTCCTTGATTTGTTCTATTTTCACTTCGTCCAGTCCGCCGGTGACCTCTTTGCGGTAGCGGCTGATGAAGGGAATAGTGGCTCCTTCGGCCAGCAGTTTAAGGGTGTTGTCCACTCTCTTCTCCGAAATCTGCAGGGCCTCGGCTATCAGTCGGTTGAATAATTCCATTTTGAAAATACGTTTATAGATTAAGCGGCACAAAGGTAGTGAAAATCCCCTTAAGAAAAGGTTTCTTCAACCGTTTTCGTTCATTTTGGCCGCTTTGTTTTCTCTTCTTCCCTCATCAGTCGAAGCAATTCGCGTTGACGTTCCGTCAGAGCGGTCGGAAGAACGATGTTGTAGGTGACAATCAGGTTGCCTGCCTTTCCCTCTTTTTTATAGATAGGGAAGCCCTTTCCGCGCAGCCGTACTTTGCTTCCGTTGGCCGTTTCGGGTTTTACGTTCAGCTTCACTCTCCCGTTGAGCGTCTCAACGGTTACCTCTCCTCCGAGCAGGGCGGTATAGAGGTCGATGGTTGCAGTGACGTATAAGTCGTCTCCGTTCCGCACAAAGGTCGGGTCGCTTGCGATGTGAAAGGTAATGTAGAGGTCTCCGGCCGGTCCGCCGTTGATGCCTTGGCCACCTTTTCCGGTGAGTTTTATCTTCTGCCCATCGGCTATGCCGGCCGGAATGGTGATGCGTAGTTTCGTTCCGTTAACCTGTATTACCTGCCGGTGCGTCTCCGCAGCCTGACGCAGCGTAAGTTGCAGTTCGGCCTGATAGTCTTGCCCGCGAAAAGCAGCGGTCGAAGGCCGGCTTCGATAGCCGAAGAGTTGTTCAAAGAAATCCGAAAATCCGTCTGCGCTTTCTCCGGCGAATATGTTTCCGAAACCGCCGCCATGAAAACTTCTTTCGCGCTGTCTGCGTTCATATTCGGCCCGTTGTGCTTCAAATTCTTCGGCATGTTTCCAATGTTCGCCGTATTCGTCATACTTTTTGCGTTTCTCCGGGTCGCTCAACACTTCGTTTGCTTCATTGATTTGTTGAAATCTGATTTGTGCCTCCGGATCATCGGGATGCAGGTCGGGGTGATGTTTTCGAGCCATTTTCTTGTAGGCTTTCTTGATTTCCTCTTGGGTAGCATCGGCCGACACCCCCAACACTTGGTAGTAATCGATATAATTCATAGCGCTGCTTTTGGTTTATTACTATCAACAAACGAAGCGGTGGGATGGTTCTCTTTCCTTTTTCTTCTTTGCGAAAAGAGGAAAAAGGTAATAAAAAGAAGAATTGCCGTCTGTTGCTCCGAAGTTTCCTCATTTTGTCATGCTGAGCGGAGTCGAAGCATCTTTCGGGAAGCAAGAGTATCTTAGCTGTCCCCCTGTTTTAGGGGGACGAGTGTAGCGAAGCGAAACGGAGGGGGTGGGAGAGAAAGTAAGCGCAGTATTCAATAAGTAAGCGTTAACCCCTCAGTCCTCCGGACAGCTCCCCTAAGACAGGGGAGCATTTGGTCGTACGGTTCTTATGTTGTGTTGGTTATTTATACTGTTCCTCGTCTTGGCGAATTATCCGCCGTTTCTGAGTATCTTAATTCCCGCAACTCCCTCCCCTTGCGGGGTACTGGGTGTGTCATCATTGACTTTTTATAAAACACAGAGACACGGAGACACGGAGTTCTTTCAGAAGTTCCTGATTATCTGATTAGGAAAGAATCTTTGTGACTCTGTGTCTTTGTGTTCTAAACAAAAAAATGTATTTTTGAAACACTCTCAATTCAAGAGACCGTAAAATAACTTATTTCTAAAACTTCAATTTTTTTACCGCATCATTCAAATATTTGTCCGTATTTCGGATTTTACATTTTTCCGTTTGCATATAAAAATGTGCCGTTTTTGCCCTTTCGGAAGCTCGTTGAGGGGGTAAAAGTGGCTGTACGAGGCTAAAAACGGCCTATTCCTCTTTGAACAGGCCGGATTGATAGTCGGATTTTTTACTTTCTGCATATTTTTGCCTTCTTTTTCCGGATTTTCTCTTTTTCGTCCCGATTTTCATTCTTCGCGTTGCGTTTGGTGAGTTGCCGGTCGCTCTTTGCAATCTGCTGCACGGCGGAAGAACTTTTGCTGCACGGCGGAGGAGAATCTGCTGCACGGCGGAAATCGGTTTGATGCCCAACAGAAAACTGTTTTCGAGCGGCTTTTTTCTTTTTTCAAGGGGGAAAGAGCTTTTTTGAGGTGCGAATCGGCTCGTTTTTTGTTTCGCTTATCTTTTTTAAGAAAAAGATTTATAAAGAATTCGGAAGGCAATTCTCGATTTGTAGTCGGAGAAATTTACTTTTCTCCCATTGCACCCGTTCGAAGAGTGTTTCTCTTCTTTCTTTAAAAGCAACATCACAAATTGCCTCCGTAGAAACGACCAAGAAGCACAAGCAAAAAAAAATGAAAGCGCATGGAACATCTGCGTGTTCCATGCGCTTTCATTGAATTTCGCGAGGCAAATTATTCTGCAAGGCGGAAACCGGTGAATTTATCGCTATAAGAGGGTGTAGTCCAATTGCGATCAGAAATATTACAATCGTATAAATCTGTATTCCAATGTCCTCCACGAAATACGCGATGAGAACCAAAGGACGGACCGGTAGGATTCGTTTGCGAATAAGGCGGATATTCTCCATACCAATCGGCACACCATTCGCTGACGTTGCCGCTCATGTCGTAAAAGCCCAATTCGTTGGGCAATTTCGACTTCACCGGATAGGTTTCGTTTCCTATACTCTCGCAGTAGATGCCGACCTTGCGCATGTCATCGCCTCCGGCATAGCGAAAGCCGACACTGTTTCGTCCTCCCCGGGCTGCGAATTCCCATTCGGCCTCGGTGGGCAGACGGAAATAGCGACCGGTCAGGCTGTTCAGTTTGCGAATAAACTCCAGACATTCGTTCCAAGAGACGCTTTCCACCGGTTTGTTGTCTCCTTTGAAGTGGCTCGGATTGTTTCCCATGACGGCTTTCCACAGCCCTTGCGTCACTTCGGTTTCGCCGATGGCATAATCCGACAGTGTCACGCTGTGAACCGGTTTTGCAGAATAGCGTTCGTTTTGTTCGGAAGTTGTTCCCATCTGAAACGTACCGCCTTCTACCGCTACCATCTTGAAGTCGAAGCCATTGACGGTAACAGTCTCCTTTACAACAGCATCGGCCTCACCGTCCTGGTCGATAGTAGGGGGAACTTCGCGCCATTCATTTAAATATGCAAATCGCCACAAACATCCGCCGGCGGCTATCAACAGAAGTCCAAGGAGCAGACGGAGAAAGAGACCGAAACGTCCCCAAAACTTCGGTTGGTGTTTTTTGACATAATTCCTTCCATAGAGGCAGGCAACCAATAAAAAAGGCCACAACAGGAACGGAAGAAAACCTCCATCACTCGGACGCCACAAACTGACGTACTCATCAAACAGAAGCGATTCGGACCAAAGGCCGATGGCAGTCAACACCGGAATCAGCAAGACGCCTATCCAGAAATTTGAAAGGCGAAACAGCGGTTTCTTGCCGGAAGGTTTCTCCGGAGTAACCGGCTTTTCCGGCTCCGGCTCGGGAGGAAACTCTTCGATAATCTCCACATCGATAATCTCTTCCTCCTTTTTTTTCTCTTCTTCGGGCTTGACGTTTACTTTCGGTTCTTTTTTCTCCTCGCGTACTTTGGTCTTTCCATTGGTGGAAGCCGGCTTCTCTTCCAGAAGTTTCAAAAACTCTTCGATGGTTTGCGGACGATCTTTCCGCTTGGGTTGCATCGCTTTTTCAATGGCGGCCGCTACCGCCGGAGAGATGTGCCGGGGCAAGGGCGGCAAGCCGTTTTCATTGATATCGGCAGCATCCGGCGGATATTGACCTACCAACAGGTTGTAGAAAGTGGCTCCCAACGCGTAGATGTCCGTAGCCGGAAGAAATTCAAGCATTCCACTGCAATTTATCTGCTCCAACGGAGAAAAGCGAGGAGAAAATCCGCCCAACGTGGTCGTACAAATTTCTTCGCCCTCCTCATCGTATTGCTTCACAAGGCCGAAATCGATCAATACAGCCTCGTCTTTGTCGGAAAGCATGATGTTTCCGGGCTTCACGTCCAGGTGCATCTTGTTGCGGGCATGCACATACGCCAATGCATCGGCCACTTGACTGAGGTAGCGCACCACCTCTTTTTCCGTCAGCGGCGAAGGCAAGCTCTCTTTCAACTTATCGGCGAGCGAATTGCCCGAAAGATATTTCATGACGTAGTAGGCCGTTCCGTTTTCCTCGAAATTATCGTAAATGGGGATGATGTGGGGATGCTCCAACCCGGCGATTGTCTGCGCTTCGCGGATGAACTTCTTGCGAAAATGGTCGACAGCCTGACGTCCTCCCTCTGATGATACTGTTACTTGCGAGGTATTCGAATCGCGGCTGCAAAAATCCTTGATGAAAAACTCTTTGATGACAACTTGACGCTTTAATTTGGCTTGATAGGCCAAATAGGTGATTCCGAAACCGCCTTGTCCCAAAAAACGTTCGATGCGATATTTTCCCCCTTGCAGGGTTGTGCCGTCCGATAGCCTCATATGCTTTGTTTCTCTTTGCTAAATCTTAAAAAAAAGTGATATTTAATAAAAATAACCCTGCAAATGTAAATAAAAAGGTCGGTTTACACTATCTTTGCCCCACATTATTTAAATAAAAAGAAGAATAAACCTGTTTTTAACACTTAAAACAACAAGATGAAAAAGAAAAAACTGACTTCACTCCTGCTTTTTGCCGCACTGACCGGCTCTCTGCAGGCGCAGACAGCTATGGAGAACTATGTGTCGGACGTGTGGGTTGCCGACATGGGTAACGGCAAGTATCGCAACCCCATTCTTTGTGCAGACTATTCCGACCCGGACGTCTGTCGCGTGGGAGAAGATTACTACATGACCGCCTCCAGCTTCAACTGCTTGCCCGGACTGCCGATTTTGCATTCCAAAGATTTGGTGAACTGGACCATCATAGGTCATGCAGTGGCACACACTTTGCCTCCTGTTGAGACTCCCGAACGTCCGGAACACGGCAACCGCGTATGGGCTCCCTCCATTCGTCACCACAACGGTACATTCTATATCTTCTGGGGAGACCCCGACCAAGGAGCCTACATGGTGTCAGCCAAGGATCCAAGCGGCACTTGGACTGCACCGAAGCTCATCAAGCCGGCCAAAGGACTCATCGATACGTGTCCGCTTTGGGACGAAGACGGAAAGGTATATCTCTATCACGCTTATGCCGGCAGTCGCGCCGGACTGAAGAGCATTCTGGCCGTTTGCGAATTGGACCCCGAAACTTTGGAGGCTACGACACAAAGCCGCATCATCTTTGACGGACACATCGACCACCCGACTTGCGAAGGAGCCAAGATTCATAAATACAACGGGAAGTACTATCTCTTTCATCCGGCCGGAGGCGTTGCTACCGGATGGCAAGTCGTGGAACGCGCCGACAATCCTTACGGTCCTTTCGAGTGCAAAACCGTTTTGGCACAAGGAAACACCACCATCAACGGCCCACATCAAGGAGCTTGGGTCGACACGCCGACCGGCGAACATTGGTTCTTCCATTTCCAAGACGTAGGAGCATACGGCCGACTGGTACACCTGCAACCCATGACCTGGAAAGAGGGATGGCCCGTTATCGGAGTGGACAAAGACGGTGACGGATGTGGCGAACCGGTGCTTACGTACAAAAAGCCCAACGTGGGAAAAACATATCCTATCTGCACTCCGCAAGAAAGTGACGAATTCAATGGCATGACCCTTGGCAAACAATGGCAATGGCACGCCAACATCAACGAGTTGTGGGCCTATTATGCAGGAGACAAAGGTTACATGCGTCTCTATTCCTATCCGGTAGTTGAGGATTACAAGAGTCTTTGGGACGTTGCCAACCTGCTGTTGCAAAAAACTCCGGCGTTCAACTTTGCCGCCGGCATGAAGCTGACATTCTCACCCAGCGAAAAATACAAGGGTGAACGTACAGGACTCGTGGTGATGGGTCGCGACTATGCCGGATTGATTCTCGAAAATACCGATAACGGCCTGGTTCTTTCGCAAGTGGAGTGCTACAAAGCAGACAAAGGTAAGACTGAAAAAGCCAACGAGAGCGTAAACCTGACTGATGGTACGGTTTACTTGAAAGCCAATTTCCAAACCGATGCGACAGAAAGAAAAGCATTTGCCGACAAGGGCGATCGCGTAGTGATGTGTGAGTTCAGCTATAGTACGGACGGCAAGAAATACAAAAAGTTGGGAACTCCTTTCCGCGTGAGAGAAGGACAATGGATCGGTGCAAAGGTGGGAACATTCTGTACCCGTCCCCACATCGTAACCAACGATGGCGGATGGACCGATGTTGATTGGTTCCGCATTACCAAGAAGTAGGATTGCCAAAATCAAGAAGAGGAAACAGAAATATCTCCTGGAATAAAAAACAAAAAGGGCCGGATGTTTATCAGACATTCGGCCCGTTCTATATTGGGTTGCTTACTGCAATCAGATGGCAGTAAGCTTTTCTTTCAAAAATCTTCCGGTATATGACTCTGCACATGCAGCTACCTCTTCCGGTGTGCCGGCAACAACCAGCTGTCCGCCTTGATTTCCACCCTCCGGTCCTAAATCAATGACATAGTCGGCACATTTTATCACATCCATGTTGTGTTCGATAATCACCACAGTATGTCCACGTAGGATCAAGGCATCAAACACCTCCATCAACTTCTTGATATCATGGAAATGAAGCCCCGTAGTGGGTTCATCGAAGACAAAAATGGTAGGTTCAACCTTCTCCATGCTCAAATAGTAGGCCAATT
>JAFUNW010000203.1 GCA_017472905.1 Bacteroidaceae bacterium | reverse complement strand
TTACCTGCACCGATAAGACCCATCATTTCTACGTGAGCGGGTACGGATGAAGAACCTGCAAACTGAGCATCAGAGTGCCTACGACCCATCGTATCGGTCATACCGTAAGAAGCAGGACCTGCGGCCATGTTGTCGGGGTGCAAGGTACGACCTGTACCACCTCCGGAAGCAACAGAGAAATAGGGTTTGCCGGCAAGTACACGTTCTTTCTTATATGTACCTGCTGTAGGATGTTGGAAACGAGTCGGGTTGGTAGAGTTACCTGTGATAGATACGTCTACACCTTCTTTCCACATGATGGCAACACCTTCGCGAACATCGTCAGCTCCGTAGCAATTTACTTTTGCACGAGGACCATCGGAGTAAGCGATGCGTTTGATTTCTTTCAATTCTCCTGTATAATAGTCGAACTGGGTTTGTACGTATGTAAATCCGTTGATACGGGCGATGATTTGTGCAGCGTCTTTACCCAAACCGTTCAAAATAACGCGGAGGGGTTCTTTACGTACTTTGTCTGCTTTAGCTGCAATCTTGATAGCACCTTCTGCGGCAGCGAATGATTCGTGACCGGCTAAGAATGCAAAGCATTTTGTTTCTTCACGAAGAAGCATAGCTGCGAGGTTTCCGTGACCGATACCTACTTTACGGTCGTCAGCTACAGAACCGGGGATGCAGAATGCTTGTAAACCGATACCGATAGCTTCTGCAGCTTCAGCGGCAGTCTTCACACCTTTCTTAATAGCGATTGCACAACCTACTACGTATGCCCATTTTGCATTTTCAAAGCAGATAGGTTGTGTTTCTTCACATGCCAAATAAGGATCAAGACCATATTGGTCGCAAATGGCGTTAGCCTCTTCGATGTCTTTAATGCCGTATTCGTTCAATGCAGCGAGAATCTGTTTGATACGACGGTCTTGGCTTTCGAATTTTACTTCTCTAATCATAGTTCTTTCCTCCTTATATTATTCGTGACGTGGATCAATGTGTTTAACTGCACCTTGCTCTTCGGTGAAGCGTCCGTAAGTTCCTGTAACTTTCTTCAAAGCTTCGTTTGCATCGGTACCTTTCTTAATCTCATCCATGAATTTGCCCAAGTGAACAAATTCGTAACCGCAAATCTGATCGTCTTTATCAAGAGCGATGCGGCTGATGTATCCTTCTGCCATTTCCAAATAGCGAGGACCTTTAGCCAACGTACCGTAAAGAGTACCAACTTGGCTACGAAGACCTTTACCCAAGTCTTCCAAACCGGCACCAATCATCAATCCGCCTTCAGAGAACGCTGATTGTGTACGGCCGTAAACAATTTGCAAGAACAATTCGCGCATTGCTGTGTTGATAGCATCGCAAACGAGGTCGGTATTTAAAGCTTCCAATAATGTTTTACCGGGAAGAATTTCTGAAGCCATAGCTGCAGAGTGAGTCATACCGGAGCAACCGATGGTTTCCACAAGGGCTTCTTGGATAATACCTTCTTTAACATTGAGAGTTAATTTGCAAGCACCTTGTTGAGGAGCACACCAACCAATACCATGAGTAAGACCAGAAATGTCTTTAATCTCTTTAGATTGCACCCATTTTCCTTCTTCAGGAATTGGAGCCGGACCGTGATTAGGACCTTTTTTTACAACACACATGTGTTCAACTTCGTGTGAATAAGTCATAATTCTCTTACGTTTTTATTGAGTAATTAAAAAAATGATGTTTAAACCACAGGCTAATTTATGAATAGAGTAAACTCTCAATTCATTGTTTAGCGTCACAAAGGTAATGGTTTTATTCTTTTTTAAAGAAACTTAGATTGTTTTTTTTAGCATAAATTTGAATATCTCTGTTTAAGAGGGGCCTTTTGTAAGGTGAATGTGGCATATTTCTTTATGTGATAGAGACTTTTTGTTTGCAGAAACGTGAAATCTTTCTTCTGAACTGCCATATAATCGAAAGTTTTCTTTAAATTTGCAAATGAAATTAAGGGAAATTGTATTAATGAATGAAACGAATGTATAGAATATGAGTCGGATTAAAATCAAAGACGCCCTTTTGCGTCAAGGAGCATCGGAGGGAATGGATGAATTTCTTCAAGTTTTTGTAGATGCATACGAACGGGAATTGGGGGGCGAATTGACTGCTGAAAATATGACTCTGCTTTCAGGTCATCAGATAACTTTGCTTGCCTATTATTATTTTCGGCGTGAAGTGTTGGAAGGTGGTTTTGTCCAATTAATATATAATGGATACGGAGGGTTTATTTTTGAAAATCCTTTTGCAAAAGTCATGCGATTGTATGGAGCGAAACAGTTCTCGAAATTGGTTTATGCTGCTCGAAAGGTATATGACGCAAACAAGGCTGATTTAATTAGTGAAAAAAGTGATGAGGAATTCATGGCTTCTTATGAAAAATATGAAGAATTTGATGAGTTGGAAGAGGAATTTATGGAAATGGAAGAACAAGTGACGTCTCTTCTTGCCGCTTATGTTGATGAACATATCGAAGATTTTTGTGAAATAGAACGGTAGAGCATTTGCAACATGATAAAATGTAAAATACCTTAAAGATAAAATGGGTAATGGGAATAAATGCGGCATTCTTTATATTTTTGCCATTTGTTTTGTTTTAAGTATTTAATTAAGGAATAAAAAGATGAGAGTAAATAGAACAGAAAGAATGAGATTCTTTTTCATGGGGGCAGTTGCTTTGCTGATGGTGGTATTGACTTCTTGTTTGGGGGGGGAAGGAAATACTTACAGAATAACGGCGACAACTTTTGCTACTGTTACCAATAACGGGGCCGGTTCGTATCGACTGTTTTTGGATGAAAATCGAGGGATATTGGAACCTACAGATGAGAGTCCTATTAATTGGGGAGATGCAGAGCGTGTATTGTTGCAATATGATATACCTTTTGCGGATACGATAACCGACAATACTCGTTTTAAATCAATCGTTCGTTCAGCTACTAAGGTTCCGGTTGTGCCATTGATAGATGTGACAGGATTGGAAACGTTGCCTGATTCATTGGGAAATGACGGAGTGGTAAATTTGGATATTACGGCTTATCGGGGATATTTGACAATTCATGCAATTGTAGAGCGTAGTCGCAGCGGAAAATATTCGTTGTATTATTCATACGATACAGATGCCTTTAAGGGGGATACGTTGAATTTGAACCTTCATTATCTTTATTCGGACGAAAACAGCAGCTCTTCTGATTATGTGAATCATTTGGATTGTGCTGTCATTCCGGCGTTTGTTCGTGATAGAGTTGTTGGTGATTCTTTGTATGTAACGCTTAGTGCAGAGATGTGGAAAGATTCGAATAAAACGAGCAAAGGACGTGTAACACGCTGTGTGTCGGTTAGTAAAAGGCGCTTGACACCTCCGGCATATAGTGTATATTAAACCTCAATTTGTAACATAGTATGAATTATAAGACGTTATTCAGTCGAAGTTTGTTGTTGTTGTCTTCTCCGGCAAAGGCTTGGAAAGAAATTATTCAAGATGGAGGAGGAGAGTCTAGCGAAAGTGTTGGGGCGAGTTATGTATATCCGATGATTACATTGTGTGGCCTCAGTATGTTTATCGGTGTTTTGTTCGGGAATGGGGTTGATGATTTTAATCTGCAGGTTGTGTTGACTAAATGTCTAGGTGTTTTTGTTTCACTTTTCGGGGGATATTTTTTGTCGATTTACCTGATAGAAATTTTTGGCAGACGTTTTTTGGAGAGTGTGAATGAAGGCCGGAATTTAGTTGCTGCTTTGGTAGGCTATTCAATGGTCGTTATTTTCGTATTGGATATTTTTACATATCTTTTTCCTTCTTTTTTTATCTTTAAGTGGATTTTACAATTTTATTTGGTTTATATTGTATGGGAAGGTGTAAAAGTGTTGATGAGTATTCCGGAAAATAAGATACTTGTTTACACGATTGTTTCCTCCATGATTATATTACTGTCTCCGTTTTTGATAGAATGGGTTTTTGGAAAGTTGAGCAGCATGAATTGACGTGGGAATTTAAGAAAATGTCTATGACGTAAAGAATGTGGTAGAAAAAAATGAGAACCTCAATAAATATAAAGAATAAACGTGCAGGATTTGACTATGCCCTGCTAGAGACGTATACCGCCGGTATCGTATTGACCGGAACAGAGATAAAATCCATTCGTATGGGAAAAGCCAGTTTGGTAGATACCTTTTGTTTTTTTCATAATGGGGAGATGTGGGTGAAGAATATGCATATAGCGGAATATTTCTATGGATCATATAATAATCATTCGACTCGCCGTGAAAGAAAACTTTTATTGAATAAAAAAGAACTTCGAAAATTAAGCGCTTCCACTAAAACACCCGGATATACGATTATTCCGGTGCGACTGTTTATTAATGAAAAGGGGTTGGCTAAATTGGTGATAGCTTTGGCTAAAGGAAAAAAGGAATATGACAAGCGTGAATCATTGAAAGAGAAAGATGATCGCCGTGAAATGGATCGATTCTTTAAAAAATAGATGATGGGAGGAGATGTCTTTTTTGAACGGAGTGAAAAAGGGGGATTAAAGGAGTTATTGCAGGCTTGCGCCTGCCAGCCAATCTTTTCACTAACTATTCAAACATTTGGCTCTAACTCCAAACGAGCAAAGCGAATGCTAACTCCTCTAACTCCATTTGACTCCCTCTAATTTTATTTTTGAAACTTCTCCTCAAGTAGCGCGAGGCGATAACTAAAAGAAAAAGAATAATGAATAGAAAAGGATTGCTTAATACTCTTGTTAAAGAGCGAATATTGATATTGGATGGCGCGATGGGTACGATGATTCAGCGCTATGGATTGGAGGAAGAGGATTTTAGAGGTGAACGCTTTTCCTCGGTAGCAGGAATGATGAAGGGAAACAATGATATCCTTTGTTTGACCCGTCCTGATGTGGTTTCGGACATTCATCGGCGTTATCTGGAAGCCGGCGCAGACATTATAGAGACCAATTCGTTTAATGCTCAGCGCATATCCTTGAAAGATTATCATATAGAGGAGTGCTCTAGGGAAATTAATCTTGCTGCGGCTCGTATAGCACGAGCTTGTTGTGACGAATATACGAAAACGAATCCGGGGAAACCTCGTTTTGTTGCCGGCTCGGTAGGACCTACGAATAAGAGCTGTTCTTTGAGTGCAGACATGAATAATCCGGCCGTTCGGGAATTGACGTTTGATGCATTGGTCGAAGCATATGTAGAGCAAATGACTGCTTTGATAGAGGGGGGAGTCGATGCATTGTTGATAGAAACAATATTTGACACCTTGAATGCAAAAGCTGCTATTTATGCAGCTACGGAATCAATGCGCTTGACGAAAACAGAGTTGCCTCTGATGCTTTCTGTTACGGTTGCAGATGTATCCGGACGGACGCTTTCGGGACAGACTTTAGAGGCTTTCTTGGCTTCTGTGGCTCATGCTCCAGTATTTTCTGTCGGATTGAACTGTTCTTTTGGCGCTCGGCGTTTAAAACCCTTTCTTCGGGAATTGGCTACTCGATCACCGTATTATATTTCTGCCTATCCTAATGCAGGACTTCCTAACAGCATGGGGGAATATGACCAGTCACCGGAGGAGATGGCTGTGGAAGTGGGAGAATATATTGCAGAAGGTTTGGTCAATATTCTTGGGGGATGTTGTGGTACGACAGATGAATATATTTCTCGTTTTCCTGCTTTAGTAGAAAATGTGCGGCCGCGTGTTCCGGTTCGTTTATCCGGAAAGTTGCAGCTTGCCGGATTGGATTTGTTGGAGGCAGATGAGAATACGTTTATAAATGTAGGTGAGCGATGTAATGTGGCCGGTTCTCGCAAGTTCTTGCGTCTGATAAGTGAGAAAAAGTATGGTGAAGCTTTGGCTATTGCTCGAAAACAGGTTGAAGCCGGAGCACTTGTCTTGGATATAAATATGGATGACGGTATGCTTGATGCCGGTGTCGAGATGCAGACATTCTTGAATCTGATAGCAAGTGAGCCGGAAATAGCCAGGGTGCCTGTGATGATTGATTCTTCGAATTGGGAGGTGATTCGATGTGGTTTAAGATGTATTGGAGGAAAGGCTATCGTTAATTCCATATCGTTAAAAGAAGGTGAAGAGGTTTTCTTGAGTCGTGCGCGTGAAATACAGCGTATGGGAGCTGCGGTTGTGGTGATGGCATTTGATGAACGTGGACAGGCTGATACGTATGAACGAAAGATCGAAGTTTGTTCGCGAGCCTATGGCTTGTTGGTTGATAAATTGGGTTTTAATCCTTGCGATATTATATTTGATCCCAATGTATTGGCTGTTGCAACGGGAATATCGGAACATAATACATATGCTTTGGACTTTATTCGTGCGACAGGATGGATACGGAAAAATCTGTCGGGAGCGCATGTGAGTGGGGGAGTAAGTAACCTCTCTTTTTCATTTCGCGGAAACAATTACATTCGTGAAGCAATGCATGCCGTATTTCTTTATCATGCAATGGGGCAAGGAATGGATATGGCGATTGTTAATCCGGAGGCTTCTGTTATGTATAATGATTTGCCTTCCGAGGTGTTGGAGGCGATTGAGGATGTTCTATTCAATCGGAGGGTAGATGCTACAGACAGATTGATAGAAATTGCAGCTTCTTATAAAGAACGTTCGGAAGATAAAACGAATGAAAGAAAATCTTCACATCCGGAAGAAGTCCTTGGTTTGGAAGAACGCCTGCAGCAGGCTTTAATTAAGGGGGAGAGTACCTTCTTGGAAAAGGATTTGGCTGAGGCTCTTAATACATATGTCCGTGCTGTAGATATAATTGAAGGTCCTTTGATGAAGGGTATGAAACGTGTGGGCCAATTGTTTGGAGAAGGAAAAATGTTTTTGCCACAGGTCGTTAAAACGGCTCGTGTAATGAAGCAGGCTGTAGAGATGTTGCAACCTGTAATAGAAAAAGAAAACGAACAATGCGGCCATGCTGCAAAAGCAGGCAAAATTTTGTTGGCTACGGTAAAGGGTGATGTTCATGATATAGGTAAAAACATGGTGTCGGTTATTCTGGCATGCAATAATTATGAGATTGTAGATTTGGGAGTGATGGTTCCTGCAGATGTGATAGTCCGCCGGGCAATGGAAGAAGAAGTGGATATGATCGGGTTGAGCGGTTTGATAACTCCATCATTGGACGAAATGGTTGAAGTAGCAAAGGAATTACAGCGTAATGGATTAAAAATCCCTATTATGATTGGTGGAGCTACAACCAGTAAGGTACATACGGCTCTAAAGATTGCTCCGGCTTATGACGCCCCGGTCGTATGGGTAAAAGATGCATCTCAGAATGTATTGATAGCATCTCAACTACTGAATCCGACTCTTGCACTGGATTATGTGGAGGGCTTGAATACCGAATATGCGAATTTGCGTGCGGAAAGAGCGGAAGAGCTTTCAATTGTATCATTGACAGAAGCGCGTAAGAATAAAATAAATCTGTTTTAAGCATTGATAGCGAACTAAAATAAAGAATGTTTTATAAAAGAGTTAAAAGATATGGACAGTTTTGGCGAATTAATAAAGAACAGACGTAGTATGCGGAAGTTTACGGACGAAGAACTTTCCGGAGAACAGGTCGAACAATTGTTGCGTGCCGCATTGATGTCGCCTTCTTCTAAGCGAAGCAATGGTTGGCAGTTTGTGGTTGTTGATGATAAAGAAACTCTGCTTCGTCTTTCGCAATGCAAGGAAAATGGAGCTACGCTAATAGCCGGTGCGCCTTTGGCCATAGTCGTATTGGCTGATCCGGCGGTAAGCGATGTATGGATAGAAGATGCATCGGTGGCAACTTTGATGATTCAACTTCAGGCAGAGGACTTAGGTTTGGGTAGCTGTTGGGTGCAGGTTCGTGAACGTTTTACAGCCAATGGCATATCTGCCAATGAAGTCGTACACGAAGTGTTGGATATACCTTTGCAGTTACAAGTTCTGTCTATTGTTGCTGTGGGATATAAAGGTATGGAGCGTAAACCATTTGATGAAGAACATCTTCAATGGGAGAAAGTTCATATTAACAAATATCGTTCGGAAGAATGAAGATTGCATTGGTTGGCGCCGGAAACTTAGCGACAAATCTAGGGCATGCATTGGTGGCTGCAAATCATGAGATACTTCAAGTCTATAGTCGGACCAGGGAATCTGCAGAAACTTTGGCTTCACAATTGCATTGCATGGCTGTCACTTCTGTGGAAGAGTTGGTCTTAGACGCGGAATTGTATATTGTGGCCCTCAAGGATTCCGTTTTGGAAGAAATACTTCCTCGATTGCTTCAAGGACGTGAACATGCATTGTGGGTACATACGGCAGGTAGTGTTCCTTTGTCAATATGGGAAAACAGGGGAGTGAAACATTACGGCGTTTTTTATCCTTTGCAGACGTTCAGCAAATCAAGATGCGTTGATTTCTCTAAAATACCGATCTTTTTGGAGGCCGGCTTTTCGAGTGATTTATGTCGTTTGAAAGGTATAGCAGCTACTATTACAGACAAGGTTTGTGAAGCTGATAGCAAACAGCGCGTATCATTGCATTTGGCTGCTGTTTTTGCCTGTAATTTTACGAACGCAATGTATGTCATTGCGGAACAATTGCTCAAAGAACAGGGGCTTTCTTTTGATGCATTACTTCCATTGGTTGATGAAACTGCAGCTAAGGTGTATGCTCTTTCTCCGCTAGAAGCACAGACTGGTCCGGCTGTTCGGTATGACTTGGGAGTGATAAATAAACACCTTGCAATGTTGGAGAGTCATGTCATGTACCGCGATTTGTATGAGCAGCTTAGTCGCTGTATTCATTATGAACAAACAAACATAAAGAAAGATGATAAATTATGATTTATCAAAGATACGTGCTTTGGTATTTGATGTAGACGGAGTGCATAGTGCAGAAACAGTAACTCTCAATCCTTCAGGTCTTCCATTACGAACGGTGAATATCAAAGACGGATATGCTTTGCAGTTGGCCGTAAAAAAAGGATTGATTGTAGCCATTATTACCGGAGGGCGTTCGGATGCCGTTCGTTTGCGATATGAAGGTTTGGGGATTACCGACATCTATATGGGTGCATCGATTAAGACCGTAGAATATGCCCATCTGATGACGCTTCATTCTTTAAAGCCGGAAGAAGTTCTTTACATGGGAGATGATATTCCGGATTACGAAGTGATGAAGTCATGTGGATTACCTTGTTGTCCGGCCGATGCCGCACCGGAGATTAAAGCTATATCCTTATATATATCCCATAAGAATGGCGGTTATGGATGTGGGCGTGATGTAATAGAACAAGTTCTGAAAGCTCAAGGAAAGTGGATGAGTAATCAAGATGCATTTGGATGGTGATGAACATTAAAGAAAGAGAAATAGATACTGTTTGACGTATGTTAGATATATTAAATAAATATCGTATTATATTGGCTAGTAATTCACCGCGCCGCAAGGAATTGCTGGAAGGTATGGGCTTGAAATTTGAAGTGCGTGTTCTACCAAATATCGATGAGTCCTATCCGGATACATTATATGGAAGAGAACTCCCCCTTTACCTGGCTCGTAAAAAGGCACGGGCTTATATGCCTTCACTGAGTTCGGATGAACTGTTGATTACGGCCGATACAGTGGTTCATATAGGGGATGAAATCATTTTAGGGAAGCCAAAGTCTCACTCCGAAGCTAAACATATGTTGCGTATGCTTTCTGACAAAACTCACGAGGTTACAACTGGAGTAGCATTGACTACAACTGCTTTTCAAAGGGATATTTGTGAGACTTCACACGTGACTTTCGCTCAATTGTCTGAAGAAGAGATTGAATATTATGTTTCCAATTTTCGGCCGACTGACAAAGCCGGGGCTTATGGTATACAAGAATGGTTGGGGTATATCGGAGTAGAGAAGATAGTCGGCTCTTATTTTAATGTGATGGGATTGCCGGTTCATCGGCTTTATCGAGAATTAGTTTCGCTAGGCTAGGAGTTTTTGCTTAGAATTATACGATGTCGCATTGCTTTTTAGGGTGAGTATGTTATAATTGACTTTTTATAAAACACAGAGACACGGAGACACAGAGTACTTACATAAGTTCTTGATTATCTGATTAGGAAAAATTCTTTGTGACTCAGTGTTTTTGTGTTCTAAACAAAAAAAGTATTTTGCATACTCTCATTTATCTCCATTAAATTTCTCTCTTTTTAATTTCCATTTCCTTCGTTTAAGGAAGTTATTCTTTCTTTTTTCTTCTTTTTCCGCGATTTGAAAATATCGCTCCACCGATTAAAGTCGCGTTTATACATCATGCCGATACCTTGTGTGTTAAACGTTGTTTTAGCGAAATATCGGTCGTTGGTCATGTTGTAGGCCTTTAGACTCAAGTCGCCCGATGGAGTAAGCAACCATTGAATATTGAAGTCACCTACAAAATTACTGTTTGTAAGTTGATTTTCGCGATAACCGAAAGCTCCGTTAATAAGTAGCCGATTGTTGAGCAATCTTCCTGAAAGAATTCCCTCGACCTCCAAATCGCTCCATCCTTCTTGACCGGTAGAGAAATTAGATGCAAAATTCCAATTGCTCATATTCAAGGCTTGCGAAAGGATGCTATTGAGCTGTCCGCTCAATGTTGATGAAAGGAGCGAAGACATGGCATTGGAAGATTGGTAGTTGGCATAATTGGCATAGTCGTATGTATAGAATTTGCCGATACCGAGCAGATATATGAATTGTGTTCTCATCTGTTCTTCGGTGCTGATGGCGCTACGAACCATTTGTTGTTCTTCTTCATTAACGGTTGGTAATTCAATGTCGAATGCCAGATTCGGAGATGAGAGCAATCCGGAAAGCAAAACCAAGCAGTTTACTTTTACCGTATTCTGATTGAAACTGGCATCAGGTATCAAGTCCGACAGGGAAGCAGAGTTTACGGTATATGCAGCCTTTAAATCCAAATTGGCATGATAAGGATTTCCTGTGAAGCTGACTTTGCTTCCGGGCTGGATTAAGAATTCTTTTCGGATGACATCTTGCATACTCATTTTATAAATACCGTCCGTAGCTGTGTATACCCCCTGCATGGTCAAGTCTCCTTTATTATGAAAATCGATGGCAATGTTTCCGTTTCCATGTGCCGACACATAGTCACCAGACATGGGGTCGAGAATGACTTTGACCACAGCATCGCTGGTTGCATCTACGTTGACATTTATATAAATGTCGAGCGGATTGTTTTCTTCCTCTTCTTTTTCCTTGGATAGTCGTTTTCGAAACAGTTCCGGCAATTCGTATTGCTGTGGTCGAGGCGTCTTGTCTCTGAATGTAACGAAGTCGGTGTTTGTGATTTCCTCCGGACTTCCTGCATTATATATAAATACAGAGCCGGGGTTTGTTCTCATGTTCCCACTAACTTGCAATATGCCGTTTCCTCCTTTCAATGTAGCATTTCCGGTACCATATATGCTCCCATGAAAAGGCAAACTTTCGTCTTTTTCGTCTCCGTTGAAGATTAAGAAGTTTTGGGCAGATATTTTAAAGTCATAACGCATGTTTCCAAGATGTTCGTGGCTCAATGTACCGTTTATTTGAGCTGTTCCTCCTGCCGGATCGGAGATGTTTATTTCATTGAAACGAATGCGGTCGTATTCCAAATGTATAGAATCTTGTTGGAAACTGAATCTTGTACCCAATATTTTTGCATAGGCCGATGCGTCAGACAAAGCTTTTCCTTCTAAACATAAAGCTTTGAAGGGACCATGCAGATGGATGTCTCCGGTAGCTCGTCCTCGTACGTCCTTGAATATGCTTCCAACGAAAGAGTTCAAGAATGCCAGATTGGTTTGGTTTGCCCGGATTTGCAGATCCAATTTTTTTTCTTTCGGACTGACGTATCCTTTCACCAGTGTGTGCGAGGGGTGGCTTTCTTCTTTGATGTCGGCGTCCAATATGACTCCGATTTCATGATCCCATCCTCCTTTCAGATGCATGTTCCCCATGAGCCCGCCGTTGAATGTGAAATCTTCAACATAGAGTTTTGCATCTGCTTGGGGTTCTTTCAATGCTCCTTTGACTACGGCGTTTCCGGATGCTTTTCCTGTGAAGTCTACGGGATGAAATTGCAGTATGTCGAAAATGTATTCCAGTTTTATTCTCTCCAAAGCTATTGTCAACGAATCTTCCGGATTAGGTCCGGCTACTCCGGCGATGTGCAAATGGCCGGTTTCGTGATCAATGAGGAGCTTGTTGGTACTGATTCGTCCGGAATCGAAGGTTACGGTCGATTCGTGCAGATTCCATACTGTATCGTTCAGGATTATTTCGCTCGGTAATATGTGTATGTCTGCCCTCGGTGGATTTCCGTGTGTGGATTGTTTGAGTCGGGTATTGGCTTCGATTTCTCCGGCGTAGGTTATATCTGTGTCGTTTCCCCAAGAAAAGTGGGTGTTCAGGTTGTCGTTTTGTGCTTTGGCCCGAAAAGCCATTGTAAGCCATGCTCCTTCTTCCATTTGTTTGGAGAAACGCAGGTCGGCATGAAATCCGTCTGCCCGATTTTCGCATAAAAGCATTCCGTTTTCGTAGTGTTCGGTGTCGTATTTGACGGTAGGGAAATATCCTACGATCTTTATTTCTTCTTTTTCCTCTGTCACGTGTCCTTTGAATGTGGCAGTTGGGTTTATTGTTAGGGGGATGTCCAATACGTATGGATAGAATTTGCTCTCGTTGAGCGTCAGGGAGAATCGGAAGTCGTTTTTCCTGTTTTTCTTGGTTTTCTTTTTCTGTATGAGCGAGGGCAGATAGTCAGCAAGAATGTTTGTGAAGCTTTGCGGTAGGGTTTTGTAGTCATACAGGCCCTCGATGTGTGCCTGCATGAAGTCCGATTGAACGCTGATACATTTTTCTGTTTTACGGTTTTGTTCGGCTTTGATGTTTATGTTCTCCAAATAAAAGACATCGTCCGGTACGATGGCGTATAGGCTGTCTATGTTAATTTCTCCGCTCACGTTATTGAAATCGTTTCCGCTAAAGCAGGCATTCAGCTTCAGCGAATATTCACATCCTTGGTGGCTGTTTGTCAGATGGAGTTTCTCCGGACGGAAGTGGTTGAGGTTTGCTCTTAGGTTGAATATGGGTGTTTCACCTTTCGGGATAACTCCGCCGTTTACTTCCATTGCGATGTTTTCATCATTCAGGGTCAGTTTTCCGTCATATTTGTTTCCGTTAAATGTTCCGTCAAACCCGATATCGGAATATTCGTATTGGTTATACTGTAGTGTTGGCAAGCTACCTTTTATATATAGTGTCGGCCGGGTGTTTGACTTCAGTTCTCCGGAGAGATTGATGTTCATCCCCATATTTCCGAATCC
>JAFUNW010000202.1 GCA_017472905.1 Bacteroidaceae bacterium | reverse complement strand
GGTGTGTGGCTTTTCTGGCTACGGTCACTTATGGAGCGGTGGTCGTCCCCATTCTTCACGAGTTCAAGTCGGACAATATCCACAACATTGTGAACCATTCGGAGGCGCGTATTTTGTTTGTCGGCGATCAAGTTTGGGAAAATCTGAATGAACATGCCATGCCCGCCTTGGAAGGCATTGTTTCGCTAAAGGACTTTTCTCTGTTGGTCAGTCGAGAAGAGCGTTTAACCTATGCTCGCGAACATTTAAATGAGATGTTTGGCGAAAAGTTTCCTTGCCGTTTTCTTCAGGAAACGATTCATTGGCGCGAAGAGCAGCTCAACGACTTGGCTATTATCAACTACACCTCCGGAACCACCGGCTTTTCCAAGGGAGTCATGCTCTCCTATCGCAGTATTCTTTCGAACATTTTTTTTTGTCAGGAGAAAATCGGTATTTCTGCCGGCGATTCGATTGTTTCTATGCTTCCGTTGGGGCATGTGTTCGGCATGGTTTTTGATTTTCTGTATGGCATCACTTCGGGAGCACACCTTTGGTTCCTGACTCGCATGCCTAGTCCTAAGATTATAGCCGAATCATTTGCCGAAATCAAGCCGCGCATCATTTCTTGTGTTCCGTTGGTTGTAGAAAAGATATTCAAGAAAAACATATTGCCCCTTGTGGATAATCAATTGGGGCGTTTCCTTCTGAAACTTCCGCTGATAAATGACCGGGTGAAGGCTCATATTCGCCAAGCGGCTGTAGAGGTATTTGGAGGCAACTTTATTGAAATTATTATTGGCGGCGCTCCTTTCAATGCGGAAGTAGAGAGTTTCGTAAACCGTATAGACTTCCCTTATACGATGGCTTATGGTATGACCGAATGTGGACCGATAATCTGTCATTCGCGATACGGCGAACATCGTTTAGGTTCCTGTGGAAAGGCTGCTTCGCGTATGGAAGTGAAGGTGTTGAGCCCCAATCCGGAACATACGCCGGGCGAATTGGTTTGTCGAGGTGAAAATCTGATGATGGGATATTACAAAAATTTGGAATCTACGGTCCATGTCATCGATAAAGACGTTTGTTTGCATACCGGCGACATGGCCGTCATGGACGCACAAGGCTATTTCTATATCAAAGGGCGGTGTAAGAACATGTTGCTATCAGCTTCGGGACAGAACATTTATCCGGAAGAGATTGAGTCGCGCTTAAATAATATGCCTTACGTTTCAGAATCTTTGGTGGTGATGTCTCACGACAAATTGGTAGCGTTAGTATATCCTGATAACGAAGAGGTATTCCGTCACGGGCTTAGTCAGGCCGATTTGGAACGAGTGATGGATGAAAACCGGCTTTTACTCAACTCTGACTTACCGGCTTATTCGCAAATAGCCAAAGTAAGACTCCATCCGGAGGAGTTTGAAAAGACGGCCAAGAAGAGTATCAAACGTTTTTTGTATCAGAATGTAACATTGTAGGTCGGTGAATCTTTGTAAATCCCCTTTTCTTTTTTACGTTGTTGGGCGAAAACAGAAAACTGTAAGGGATTTCTTGAATTCTGCGGCTGGCTTTATAACCTTTATTATTTAAGAGGTCCGATTCCGAGCTTCATTATATAAATCTGTTCTAACCGGGAAAATAAAACAATGAGTGAATTATTAGTATATAAAGCTTCAGCCGGTTCCGGAAAGACTTTCCGGTTGGCTGTTGAGTACATCAAGTTGTTGGTTCAGAACCCGCAAGCCTATCGAAACATATTGGCTGTTACCTTTACGAACAAAGCTACGGGTGAAATGAAAGAGCGCATTCTCAGTCAGCTCTACGGTATCTCCGTTCAAGATAAGGATTCACGTATTTATTTAGAGACCGTTTGTAAAGAACTGGACCTCTCTGCCGAAGTTGTTCGGGCAAAAGCCGGTGAAGCTTTGGGGCGATTGATACATGACTATAGCCGTTTTCAGGTTAATACCATCGATTCGTTTTTTCAGGCGGTCATGCGCAATTTGGCACGCGAATTGGGATTGGGGGCCAGCATGAACATCGAGTTAGACACCGCTTCCGCTCTCAACGAGGCCGTAGACAAGATAGTCAACAGGCTGGACCGTCATTCCCCTGTCTTTTTCAGTTTGTTGGAATACATCCAAGAACTGATTTCTAACGACAAGAATTGGAATATCATTGACAGCATCAAAAAATTCGGCCGGTATATTTTCAATGAGGAGTTTATGGAACAGCGTGCCGCTTTGCACGAGAAGTTGCGGCAGCCCGATTTTTTCGGCAGCTACCGAAAGCTGTTGAAACACTATAAGCAGGCAGCAGAAGAGCCGTTGCAAGAAGTGCAGGAAGAGTTTTTCAATACGTTGGCAAAGCATGGGCTTCATCCCTACGATTTGAAAGGAGGAAAAAGTAGCATTGCCAGTTATTTTCGAAAGCTGAAAGAAAGGAACTATTCGGACACTATTCGCAACAAGACGGTAGAGAAATCGTTGGCCGACATTGCGGAATGGAAAGTTGCAGCCAAATCGTCTGCCACGTTGTCCAAAGAAACGGCACAGATGCTTCAAGGGCTGTTGATAAAGGCCGAAGAGTTGCGTCAGAAGAACGGTCGTATCATTCATTCGGTCACTCTTTCAATGGAGTACCTCCACAAAGTCGGATTGTTGGCTACCATCGATGAAGAAGTTCACCGACAAAATGCAGAGAACAACCGTTTCTTGTTGGCCGAGACCAATATTCTGTTGCGTCAGTTGGTGCAAGATGCAGATTCTTCGTTCGTTTTTGAGAAGATAGGAACGAACATTCGCCACGTAATGATTGATGAATTTCAAGACACCTCGCGCCTTCAGTGGAAAAACTTCCGCATGTTGCTTCTTGAGGGGCTTTCTCAAGGAGCCGACAGTTTGATAGTGGGCGATGTCAAGCAAGCCATTTACCGTTGGCGCAGTGGAGATTGGAGTATCTTGGGCGGAATGAGCGGTCAGTTGGGTGCATTTCCCATTCGCAACGAGACATTGCAGATAAACCGGCGGAGCGAGCAGCAGGTGATAAACTTCAACAACCGTTTTTTCACTTCGGCCATTCAAGTCTTAAACGCGCAACACGAGGCTGAGCAAGGCGAACCGTGTACTCCCCTATTGAATGCCTACAATGATGTAGAGCAAATTTTTCCGGAGGAGAAGGAAAGAGGAAAAGGATACGTCAAAGTTTCTTTTATGGAGGGTGAAAAGCGAGATGCTTATACCGAAGAAACGTTGAAAACGTTGGTCGAGGAGGTTCGTTCCTTGCAGGAAAAGGGAGTTGCCATGCGCGATATTGTCATTCTTGTTCGTACGAACGGATTTATTCCTTTGATAGCCGATTATTTTGAGGCACATCTTCCCGATTGTCCTATTGTTTCAAACGAAGCCTTTCGCTTGGATGCCAGTCAAGCGTTGAAAATATTGATTGAAGCGATGCGTTGTCTTTCCAATCCCGACAATCGCATAGCTTTCGTGAATCTGATTATGCTTTCCTACTCTCACACCTTTTCGGAAGGATTGCTTCCCGGAAACAACCGTTGGGATTGGCAGAACATAGATGCCGATGCGCTCGAATCGTTTTTGCCGGAGGAGTTTGTTGCCCGACAAGATGAGTTGAAGCAACTTTCGGTTTATGAATTGTTGGAGCGACTTTCTGAAATATTCCGTCTTCATCATTTATCCGGACAGGACGCTTATATGTTTGCCTTCTTCGATGCGGTGCTTGAATATTCGAAAAGAGAGGTCGGCGACCTCGATTCGTTCCTCTCCTACTGGGATGGGATACTTCACAAGAAGACCGTTCCTTCGGAGGAAATTGAAGGTATTCGTGTCTACACCATTCACAGCTCCAAGGGACTTGAATTTCATACGGTCATCGTTCCGTTTTGCCATTGGAAGATGGAGAACGAGCATCCGGTGCATACCGTTTGGTGTACTCCTCCTGTGGAGCCGTTTAATCGGCTGAACCTTTTGCCGGTTAACTATGGTTCTCAGATGAACGAGTCGGTCTATCATGCCGATTTTCTGCGCGAACGTTTGGGGCTGTGGGTTGATAATCTCAATGTACTCTACGTAGCCTTTACCCGTGCTACGAAAAACCTGATTATCATGGGGCAGAAGAGACGAAGCGGAGGAACAGTTTCGAAATTAATGCAGGATGCATTGCAGAAAATGGGTAATTTTTCCATTGATTTGCCCTTCGAGATAGGAGAATTGTATCCTACGAAACGTAAAAAGAAGGAGGAACAGACCAATCTATTGGTGAAATCACCCACAGATCTGCACGTGAATTACGAGATTTTCCGGGGCGATAAGTTGGAGTTCCGTCAGTCCAACAGTTCTGCAGCCTTTATTCGAGGAGAGGCAGAAGAAGACTTGCAAGAGGGCTACATCCGTCAAGGAAACCTTTTACATCGCCTCTTTTCCGAGATACGTACAGCCGATGATGTGGCACGCGTATTGCAACGCATGGAGGTTGAAGGTCTCTTCACTCCTCCCCTTTCTGTCGATTCCATCCGCAAGTTGGTCGAGCGTGCTTTGAGCAATCGACAGGCTGCCCGTTGGTTCGATTCGGATTGGGAAGTCTTCAACGAATGTACCCTTGTCTATATGGAAAATGGGGAGATGAAAAGCTGTCGTCCCGACCGCGTAATGAAGCGGCCGGACGGAAGTGAAGTGATTGTCGTAGACTTCAAGTTCGGAAAGCCGGACGAAGAGTATAAACGGCAAGTGCGCAAGTATATTTCCCGTCTGCAAGAGATGGGATACAAGCGGGTCAGCGGATATTTATGGTACGTATATAAAAATAAGGTGGAGGAAGTAGTATATGACGAAGAAGCCAAATGAAAGTCCGATGGATACATTTTTGAAGTCGGTAGCCAAAGATATGTATGAGAAATTGGGTGACAACTTAGCGCATACGGCTGTTGTTTTCCCGAACAAGCGTGCCGGATTGTTTTTTAACCAATGGTTGGCCCGATTGAGCGACAAACCGGTGTGGACTCCTACCTATTTGACTATCAGCGACCTGTTCCGTTCTTTGTCCGACACTGCGGTGGGCGATTCTATCGGATTGGTTTGTTCTCTGCACGAGGCTTTTTGTGAAAAGACGGGCAGTGATGAAACGCTCGACAGTTTCTATTTCTGGGGCGAAATGCTCTTGTCGGATTTTGACGATTTGGATAAGAACATGGTCGATGCCGACCGCTTGTTTGCCAATCTGAGCGACCTTCGTAAGTTTATCGATGACCATTCTTACCTGACCGAAGAGCAGGTAGAGGCTCTGCAACTTTTCTTTCAGAATTTTTCGATGGAAAAAGAGACCGAATTGAAGCAACGTTTCGCCACGTTGTGGGATTCTTTGGGAAGCATCTATCATGCTTTTCGCGACTCTCTTCGCAGGCGTGGACTGGCATACGAGGGAATGCTCTATCGCGAAGTTGTCGAGCAGCTCAATCCCGATATGTTACCATACGAACACTATGTTTTTGTAGGCTTCAATGTGTTGAATCAGGTAGAGACGACCCTCTTTTCGCGCTTGCAGCGTGCCGGCAAAGCCCTTTTCTATTGGGATTATGACGAGCACTATCTCCTGAATTCCCGTCACGAAGCGGGCGAGTTTATTCGGAGAAACCTGAAAATGTTTCCCAATGAACTGACCGGACGGGATTTGTTTCGCAACCTGACGCGTTCGAAAGTGGTTCACTATGTGGCGGCTCCGACAGAGTCGGCTCAAGCGCACTACTTGACCGATTGGTTGCGCCGGAACGTGACTTCGCCGGAACACGAAACGGCAGTGGTGCTTTGCAACGAAGCTTTGTTGCAACCCGTCTTACACGCATTGCCTGATGAGAGCATTCGGGCTTTGAACGTAACGATGGGATTCCCTTTGTCGCAAACGCCGGTTTACAGTTTTACCAATCTTTTGCTGGAGTTGCAAAGTACGGGGCGCGACAAACGAAGGGGAAATTATTACATTCAGCCCGTCATGGCCATGTTGAAGCATCCCTACATGCGGAAACTCTCTTCGGAAGCCTTGAAGTTGGAGCGCGATTTATTGAGTCGCAACCGATTTTTTCCCTCTGTCGGTGAACTTCAACGCGATGAACAGCTGGCATTGGTATTTACCGAAGAGCAACAAGGCGAACCGGTGGCGCTGTGTCAATATTTGCTTCGGGCTTTACAAGCTTTGGCCGCTCTTTTCCGAAACGAACCGGAGCACGACAAGGTTTATGCCCAGCTCTATCAAGAGGCCCTCTTCAAAACATATACGACCCTGAACCGTTTTTGCGATTTGTTGGCAACCGGGCAGCTGGAGATACAGACCCAAACTTTCTGTCGCCTGCTTCGTAATGTGCTCAGTTCCCTCTCCATTCCTTTTCACGGAGAGCCGGTAACGGGGTTGCAGGTTATGGGTGTGTTGGAAACACGTTGTCTTGATTTCCGCCACTTGGTTATGCTCTCTGTCAATGAAGGAAACTTGCCGAAAGGCGAGGGCGACTCTTCCTTTATTCCTTACAATTTGCGGAAAGCCTTTGGC
>JAFUNW010000018.1 GCA_017472905.1 Bacteroidaceae bacterium | reverse complement strand
GCTATAGAAAGTTTGTTGATAAAGTCTGCACGACTTTGTGCGAATTTGGCTTCATGAACCATTGCACCGATAGAAGTTCCACTTCTTAGGAGCTGCGAAGAAAGAGCAAATCCTCTGTGCGTTTTCTCCAAGTATTGGTATGCTTTCACCATCCGTATGGCAAATTCATAGGTTTTACCTTCTATCAGGTTTTCGTTATTCTTCACAACTTTTAATTATTAACTTTTAATTATTAATTTCGAGAACTCGGCCACGAGTTCGCTGACCACGAACGGCTGTCCCTTCACCTCATTATACTGATAGGGAACAAATCCATCCACTTTCATACGGAGGTATCCGGCAAACTGTCCCAGATTCTGCTCTGCAACAACAACTTTGGGATACTTTTTCAGTACCTCAGCCGTGTTCTTGGGTAGAGGATTGAGGTAAGTGAAGTGAGCCAAAGCAACCTTTTTACCACTCTGATTCATCTCCTGCATGGCAGAATAAAGATGTCCGTAAGTGCCACCGAAGCCAACAATCAGCAGGTCGGCATCATCAACACATCCCTCAACCTTCACATCGGGCACAGGGATGCGCTCAACTTTCTCAGCACGCAAACGGCACATCAGGTCGTGGTTATCGGGAGACGTAGAGATAGCACCCGTCTTACTATCCTTTTCCAATCCTCCGAGGATGTGGGTGTAGCCCTCCTGTCCGGGGATAGCCCAATAACGTACACCCGTCTCAGGATTGCGTTGATAGGGAGTGTAGTTGACTTTCATCTCGGGAGTGACGTAAGGCGGATTGATAGCGGGATAGCTTGCCATATCGGGTAACTTCCATGCACCTGAGCCATTAGCTACGAAAGCATCAGTCAAGAGTACTACCGGAGTCATGTGTTCCAATGCCATTTTACAAGCATTGTAGGCAGCATCGAAACATTGAGTGGGCGAAGCGGCAGCAATCACCGGCATGGGTGATTCACCGTTGCGTCCGAAGAGAGCCTGCAAAAGGTCGGTCTGCTCACTCTTGGTAGGGAGTCCGGTAGAAGGACCGCCACGCTGTACATTCACTACCACCAAAGGCAATTCAGTGATGACAGCCAAGTTCATGGCTTCACTCTTGAGGCAGACACCCGGACCTGATGTAGAAGTAACGGCCAATGCACCGGCAAAAGCAGCACCTACAGAGGTGGCACATCCGGCAATCTCGTCTTCACACTGCACAGTGGTAACACCCAATGATTTGTGCTTAGCCAATTCGTGCAAAATGTCTGTAGCCGGCGTAATGGGATATGAGCCAAGGAAGAGACGAAGACCGGCTTTCTCTGCAGCTGCAATAAGTCCGTAGGCAGTAGCCTTGTTTCCGCTGATGTCCATATACTTGCCGGGAATCTTTACGGTAGTCTCTACTTTATAAGTATGATCTACCGAGGCATGTGTGTTGTGTCCGTAGTCATATCCGGCACGAATCACCCGGATGTTGGCTTCTGCTATCGCCGGTTTTTTGGCAAACTTCTCGCGCAAATAGTTCTCAGCTATTTGCAGGTCACGATTAAATAACCAACAAACCAAGCCGAGGGCAAACATGTTACGACACTTCAACATCGCTTTATTGTCCATTCCTGTGTCTGCCAAACAATCTTTCACCATTTGTGTAATGGGGGCAGCTATCACATCCTGCTTGATACCCATTTCGGTAATGGGGTCTTCGGTTTGAAACGCGGCCTTCTCTAAATCATTCTTTTTAAAACTGTCCGTATCAATGATGATACAAGCCGTAGGTTTTGCAAACTTATACTGTGTCTTCAATGCTGCTGCATTCATCGCAACCAACACGTCACACTGATCACCGGGAGTAAACACTTTGCCTGCACCAATGTGCACTTGGAATCCCGACACTCCTGTAAGTGAGCCTTGCGGAGCACGGATGTCCGCCGGATAGTCAGGAAATGTACTGATGTCATTACCGACAGTGGCCGAAATCGTAGAAAATATATTTCCGGCCAACTGCATTCCATCGCCTGAGTCGCCAGAGAAACGAACCACCACTTGATCCAAATCCTTGACTTTCATTTCATTTGCCATATATAATAGATTTTTAAACGTTTACGCATTTATTCAAGCATTCCAACAAAATGCTTCTCTCTCAATAATGAATAATACCTATTTCTTAATTAAGAAAAAACTGTTTTTAGGTGTTCTTATTTAAAATAGGCTGCAAAGTTCGTAAGATTTCATGATATAACAAAAGATTTTCCATAAAATCTTTCCTTTTTAAAACAAAATGATAGCTTTTTGATAATTTTTTAATTCATTTTGAAAGAAAAATCAACTTCAGAATAACAATTATCCGACAACACTCTCTAAATAGGCTCACCTCTACAATCGATATTCCCATGCATTGCAAGACAATCCAAGTTAAATATGCATGTTCCTAACGGATATTTGCATAAAAATGAAAATGAGAGAGTGCAAAATACATTTTTTGTTTAGAACACAAAGACACAGAGTCACAAAGAATTTTTCCTAATCAGATAATCAGGAACTTATGAAAGTACTCTGTATCTCCGTGTCTCTGTGTTTTATAGAAAGTCGATTATGACATACCCACAAGTGCAGGAAAGAAATACTTCTTTTATTCCACCAATGCTTCTTTCAGATTGATTGCCAAAGCTTTGGCTACACCTTCACCATAACGTGGGTCAGCCTTATAACAGTTACGTACGTGACGCTGTTTAATAAAAAGTTCGGCATCAGCCATTGCACGGGCTGTATTTTCAAAGAGTAATTGTTGTTCCTCTGACGGCATCAAACGAAAAAGGTTACCCGGCTGGCTGTAGTAGTCATCATCATATTCACGTTCGTTGTAATTATATACCTCACCCATTACCTTTAAAGGAGGTTCTTTTAGGGACGGATTGTCTTGCCATTCACCGTAGCTATTCGGTTCATATCCTTTGGTGCTACCGTAGTTGCCATCTACTCGCATAGCTCCATCCCGATGATAAGCATGAAACGGGCAACGCGGACGATTGACAGGAATCTGCTCTAAATTAACCCCTAACCTGTAACGCTGTGCATCTCCATAAGAGAAAAGACGACCTTGCAACATCTTATCAGGTGAAAAACCAATGCCATCAATGGTATTAATCGGATTGAAAGCCGATTGTTCCACCTCTGCAAAATAATTCTCCGGATTACGGTTCAACTCCAGAATACCGATATCATGCAATGGGAAGTCGCCATGCGGCCACACTTTCGTCAAGTCAAAAGGATTGATGCGATATGTATCGGCTTCCTCCTCTGTCATCAGCTGCACTTGAAAAAGCCAACGAGGATAGTCTCCACGTTCAATACTTTCATATAAATCGCGTTGATGCGATTCTCTGTCTTTGGCAATGATCGCTTCAGCCTCCGCATCAGTTAAACATTCTATACCCTGCAAGGTTCGAAGATGAAATTTCACCCACGTACGATTATTCTCTTTATTTATAAAACTATATGTATGACTACCAAAGCCATGCATGTGTCGATACGAACGAGGAATACCACGTGGACTCATCGTAATGGTTACTTGATGCAAAGCTTCGGGTAAAAGAGTCCAAAAATCCCAATTGTTTGACGCACTGCGCATATTGGTTCGCGGATCACGCTTGATAGCATGGTTTAAATCCGGGAACTTCAATGGATCTCTCAAGAAAAAGACCGGAGTATTATTCCCAACTAAATCCCAATTGCCCGTTTCTGTATAAAATTTCATCGCAAATCCTCGAATATCCCGTTCCGCATCAGCCGCTCCCCGTTCCCCGGCCACAGTAGAAAAACGAACAAAACATTCCGTTTTCTTTCCTACTTCACTGAAAATGGATGCACGGGTATATTTAGTAATGTCATGCGTAACAGTAAACGTTCCATAAGCACCCGAGCCTTTGGCATGCATGCGCCGTTCAGGAATCACTTCCCGATCAAAATGCGCAAGTTTCTCTATCAACCAAGGATCTTGCAATGTCACCGGTCCTCTAGCACCTACAGTCTGCGTGTTCTGATTATCTGCCACCGGACGTCCGTTGGCAGCAGTAAGTCTTTTCTTTTCCATAAAATTTGAAATTATATCAGGTTTCTTCCGATATAACAACCTCCGCGCTTCAAAAGTTTATGACCTAATTCTAGAGGAACAGAGATGCAAAAAGGTGGGAATGTTTTGCCTTTCAAGAAACTATGTCTATATTTGCACCGATAACAAAATAAAGGTAAAAATATCATGAATTTATTAGCAGGAACAACTTTACAAGATGGTAAATATCGCATTGTTAAATGTCTTGGACGAGGAGGATTTGGAATTACCTATTTGGCAGAGCAACTAGGACTAAACCGCAAAGTAGCCATCAAAGAGTTCTTTATGGAAAATTATTGCGAACGTGAAGAGCATTCTTCTCGTATGACAGTTCCTACGAAAAATAATCGTGATTTCGTTACTCGTTTTTTGGTTAAATTCATTAAAGAAGCACAAAATATTGCCGCCTTAAATCATCCAAATATTATTCGAATTTACGACATTTTTGAAGAAAATGAAACAGCTTATTACGTAATGGAATATCATCCTAATGGTTCATTGGCTCACCATGTTTCTGCACAGATTCATTTGAACGAAGAAGAGGCTTTACGCTACATCCGTCAAATGGCCGATGCACTTGACTATATCCACTTACAACAAATCTGCCACTTAGACGTGAAGCCTGAAAACGTATTGTTGGATATTCGTTATAATGCGGTACTAATAGATTTCGGACTCTCTAAACACTACAACCATGAAGGACAACAAACTTCTTCCACTCCTCTCGGGATCAGTGATGGATTTGATCCGCTAGAACAATATCAGTATGGAGGAGTCGCTATCTTTTCTCCCACAACCGATATCTATTCATTGGGAGCAACACTCTATACTTTACTAACAGGAAAGATTCCACCACTTGCATCTGAAGTATACGAAGAAGGATTACCAATCTTGCCAGAATATATCTCCAAATCTACAGTATTAGCCATTGAAAAAGCTATGCAAACGAAACGTAAAGAACGCCCACAAAGCATACCTGAGTTCTTGGAATATATGGAGAAAAAAAACGTAGAGAAATATGGAGAAAAAACAAAAATTCGGGAAGACCTTTTAAATGAAGTAGATTGGGTAGAAGAAAAATTAAGGACTGTAGGCAAGAAATCATTCGTGAACCTATATCCCGAACTAAAGAAGAACATAAGTGTTACCCTAGAGGAGATTTCAAACAAATATCCTGCATTTTTAGAAAATAATAATTTAAACTCTCAAAATACAAAACTATCCACAGCTCGTACTATCTTTAAAAAAGGTAAATCAGAAATAGCTTTGAAGAATATTGTAAACAGTAAAAAAGTCGATAAAGAGATCAGAGAAAAGGCAAGAGCCTTACTTCAAAGTAATAAATAAAAGATCAAGAAAGTCACACTATCATCAAACTCACATTAAATAACAAGAAAAAAATGACAGGAACCATTGTAAATACTTGTACGATAATCGTTGGCAGTATCGTAGGGGCTGTAATGAACAGAGGAATAAAGGACAAATATAAAGAAACCCTATATACCGGATTAGGGCTGGCCTGCTTGGGCATTGGCCTCAATGCCGTAATAAGCAACTTTGGCAAAAGTGAGTATCCGGTGCTCTTTATCGTATCAATTGCCATAGGAAGTGTGGTTGGTACGGCATTGGACCTTGACGGACGTTTTACCAACTTGATAAACAAACGATCAAAAGGCAACAAGAACACCAACTTGGCAGATGGTCTCTCTACTGCTATTCTGCTTTACTGCATCGGGCCACTAGCCATGCTCGGGCCGGTGATAAGCGCTCTGAAAGGCGACAACACATTCCTATACACCAATGCCACACTTGATTTGGTGACCTCCGCAGTCTTTGCCAGTACCTACGGTATATGGATGATATTGGCTGCACCCATACTATTCTGCTGGCAGGGATTATTTTATATGGTAGCAAAGATGTCGAGCACAGCCGTTAGCGAAGCACTCATGGCTGAACTGCTCATCGTAGGCGGGCTGATGATTGTTGCCTCGGGACTTTCCCTACTCAAACTGAAAGACTGCAAAACGCTGAATATGCTTCCCGCACTGCTTGTTCCCGTACTTTGGTTTCTTGTGAGAAGTATCATCATATGAAGAAAACATATTTTATTATTTTCTTTATTTCTTTATTAGCATCTGTAGCACTTGCTTTCTTGCGCGCATATTCATTCACATTGGCTACTGCTATTATAAGTACTGTATATGCTATTGCCACATATTTCACTTTAAATAGGTATGGAAAAGTATTCTGGCAAGTCATTTTTATTGCTTTCTTGATTTTTTTAGGATATGAATTTTTGATAATACCTATTAGAATTACAGATTGGGAAGAAACAAGAATTTCCCTTTGGGGAGACTTGTGTGTATTGTTAAGTATTACCTTGACAACTTTGTTTTATCATTTCAAACGGAATGTATTATTGTTGTTTTTCATTCCTATATGGCTTTATGCAATTATCATAGGATCTGCAAACTGGAGAGAATATGCCTCTTACGGGAACTTAAGAAAAGGAATCAATCTTTCTTCTTTGAAATTGGGTACCGATGGAGATTCTTTACGCATTGGCGATATTAAAATGGAATATATTCTGCTTGACTTTTGGTCTTCTACATGTGGTGTATGTTTTAAAAAGTTTCCAGAAATGCAAGAGCTACATAACCAATTCAAAAATAACAAAGACATTATAATTAGCTCTATTTTTGTAGTTTCAAAAGGAGAATCTTATAAAGACGCGATAAATCTTCTGCATAAATATACATTCTCCGTTATGGGCTGTACCGATTGGCACTCACCACTAATCTCTACATTGGGAATAAATGGTGTTCCCACCGTAATAATCCTTGATAAAGAAAAAAATGTCGTATTCAAAGGGTCGTTGGAATCAGCAAAAAAAAGACTAAAAAAACTCCAATAAAGTCCAATCCGTTTTTTCGCATTTACAATGCGCATCATAGAAGAAGAACGCATTGCAAATGCTTGTGTTACAAACTCTTGTTCCAGACTATATTCTAAACTTACAAATCAAGACTACAAACGTTTTTATTTTACAAACAACTTTCGTCCACCTATCAAATAAACACCGCTAGGCAAAGTACGTTCTAAGTCTTGAGGTCTAATCTGCCGTTTCAACAGAATTCCTTGCAAAGAATAAACATTTACTCGGCAATTCTCGTCTTTATTGACTTTAGAAATGGAATTTCCTTCCTCCGGTATTGAGAACTTTACTCCATGAAGTACCATATCAGCCCCACTTTCCTCATTCTCGGCCAATGTTCCGATATACTGAATACGATAATTTTGGGTTTCATCCAAGGCCAATGTAACATCTACAGATTTATAATCGGAAGAGACTCCTTTAGCAAAAACAGATTCGCCATTCGTAGAAGTCGCTAAAACAATCAATGTTCGATCGGAACCTCCAGCTGTACAAGCATATGCCGTAACAGAAGAGACTCCGGTTACATAGGTTTCAAACATTTTTTTGTCATTTCCTTTTTTCAACATAATTCCTTCACCGCTATACTTATCTACAGTTTCGCCCGTAACCGGATCAATTGTACCAGCTTTAGAGGAAGAGGTTTCACCTCCACGCGTCCAATTTTCATCTTTCAATGCTTGAATGTTCTCTACTGTGGTCAGAAGAATCAAATTCTCCGTAAAATTCTTATATTCCGGAGACAACACAGCCTCAACCGTTACGATACAAGTAGCGGTAAATTCAGCAACCGTAGCCGTAATGATTGCCTCACCCGCAGCAATGGCTGTTACTATACCGTCAGCATCAACCGTAGCAACGCTTGCATCCGAGGAGCTCCATGTCACAGTCTTTTCCGTTGCATTCTCCGGCACTACTGTCGCTTGCAAAGCGATTGTTTCCCATTCGGCAAGTTCAATGGATGTCTTATTCAACGTAATTCCGGTTACTTCTACGGGAGTTTCCGGCTCATTCGGTTGCTCATTTGTTTCCGGATTCAACAATTCCCATTCCAAGCTAGCCATAATGAACGGGCCAATGCTTTTTCCTTCGTTACTTACCACTGTTACATCGCTTCCGCAGAGATAATAACTGGCACTTCCATCCCTTTGAGGAGATTTTTTCGGACCAAGTCCGGCCGATTTGCAACTAAAGTTTATATTCAATGTTTCATCGCTGTTCTCAGAAATGAATGTATTCAATACTCCTTGATATGCTTTTTCCGCTACAGTTCGATAACTTTCGTCTATCAACCCTAATCGCAAAGCCTTTAAATATGAATAGGTAAACATACACGAAGCTGAGGCTTCCAGATAGTTGCTTTTACCACATTCACCTACAAACGTGTCGTCATACTGCAACAGTTGATACCATACACCGCTTGTCTCGTCCTGCCACAGTTTAAGTCCCTCGGCAACTTGCGACAGAATGGTTTTCAAATCTGAATAATTAGGATGTTCTGTAGGCATCAGTTCCAACACATCGGTTAAAGCTGCGAAATACCATCCCATACCGCGTCCCCAGAATTC
>JAFUNW010000201.1 GCA_017472905.1 Bacteroidaceae bacterium | reverse complement strand
CCGACTCCAAAGATTCCGGACAAAGGAAAAACGACTACGAGACTCGGTATTGCTACAGCGAAGAGGAAAGAATCGCCGCTATCGAAGAATTAGGACCGGCCCCGGAAATCACCCGATTCAAAGGATTGGGTGAAATATCACCGGACGAGTTCAAGAACTTCATCGGGAAAGATATTCGGCTTGAACAAGTGACGCTTCGTAAAAATGACTTGGTTGAAGACCTATTGGAATTCTACATGGGAAAGAACACGATGGAACGTCAGCACTTCATCATCGATAATCTTGTAGTGGAAGAAGACAAAGTAAACCAGAATTAGTGGCAAAATGAGAAGAGCTATATTTCCCGGGACATTTGACCCTTTCACCATCGGACACGATGACATAGTCAAGCGTGCCTTGACTTTCATGGACGAAGTGGTAATCGCTATCGGAATAAATCGAAACAAATGTCCGTTGAGTTCCCCCGAAACGCGAGCTGAAACGATCAGGTCGCTATACGCCAATGAACCGCGCATCAGGGTCGAAATGTTTGAAGAACTGACCACAGACTTCATGAAACGCATCGAATCCCGTTTTATCATTCGAGGAATCAGAAGCGTGAAGGACTTTGAATACGAAGAGAGCATGGCCGACATAAACAAGCAACTAGCCGACGTAGAGACCATTGTCCTCTTCTGCAAACCGGAATTGGCCAACATATCTTCATCCCTAATCAGGGAACTGAAAGCTTATGGGAAAGATGTCAGCCGATTTTTGCCCACAATAGAAAACCATAAAAACTAAAAAAAACAGAAATGAACAAACTATTCACAGGACTCCTATGGGGAATCTCCCTAACAGTAGGAGCACAGGCATTGCCTTCTACAGAAAAAAGGAGTGAACAAGCCCCGGAAAAGAAATCAGCCATTCAAATACGCAAACTGCAACTGGCTGAGTTTGCCATAACCAATTTATATGTTGACGAGGTCAACGAAGAAGAATTGGTAGAAAATGCAATCAAAGGTATGTTGGAGAAACTTGACCCGCACTCGGCGTACTCCAATGCAAAAGAGGTTAAACGGATGAACGAGCCGTTACAAGGTAACTTCGAGGGAGTCGGCATACAATTCAATATGATGGAAGACACCCTGCTTGTCATACAACCCATTTCCGATGGACCTTCGGAAAGAGCCGGTATATTGGCCGGCGACCGCATCGTATGCGTAAACGACACAGCCATAGCCGGAGTAAAGATGAATCAAGAGGAAATCATGCGAAGAATCAGAGGTCCCAAAGGAAGCAAAGTTAAACTAGGTGTACTTCGAAGAGGCATTGAGGAGAAACTCTACTTCACCGTTATCCGTGACAAAATTCCTCTGCACACCTTGGACGCTGCTTATATGATACGTAAGGGCATAGGATATATCCGTCTCGGAAGCTTCGGAGCCAATACTCACCAAGAGTTTACAGAGGCCATGAAGCAACTGAAGAAAAAAGGAATGAAAGACCTTATTCTAGATCTGCAAGGAAACGGAGGAGGATATTTAAGTGCGGCCGTAGAAATAGCCGGAGAATTTCTGAATGCCGGAGAACTCATTGTCTATACCGAAGGAGAACGCTCTCCCCGACAAGAATTCAAAGCAGAAGAAAAGGGAAGTTTCAGAAAAGGACAAATCATTGTATTAATCGATGAATATTCTGCTTCAGCCGCAGAAATCGTCACAGGAGCCATTCAAGACCAAGATCGTGGTATCGTTGTCGGACGAAGAAGTTTCGGAAAAGGATTGGTGCAACGTCCCATCAATTTGCCGGACCAATCCATGATACGACTGACTGTCGCACGCTACTATACTCCGGCCGGAAGATGTATCCAAAAGCCATACGATGAGGGGAAAAAGGAATACAACAACGACATCCGAAACAGACTGAATCACGGAGAACTCACACATGCTGACAGTATACAATTTCCGGATTCACTGCAATTCAAAACCCTCAAACAAGGACGTACAGTTTACGGAGGAGGAGGCATTATGCCGGACCACTTTGTCCCTCTGGACACCACGCGCTTCAACTCATTCCACCAACAACTGTTCAGCAAAGGTATTCACATTACTGCATCGCTTCACTACGTAGAACGTAACCGGACCAAGATTCTGGAGACTTATAAAGACTTTGAACAGTTTGAAAAAGAATTTGAAGTACCGGAAGAACTGCTCATAAACCTTAAAGAGGAAGCTGATAAGGCAAAAATCAAATACGATGAAGCTCAATATCAGGAAGCACTCCCCGAAATAGCGTTGCGATTGAAGGCACTCATAGCCCGCGACTTGTGGAAAATCAATGAGTATTTCCGCATCATAAACGAATCGACTCCCAGCATAAGAAAAGCAATTGATCTGCTTACGGTTAAGAAGAAATAGAGTCGCGAATCACTCAACAGACCTCTTTTTTAAGATTAATATTGGATCTCTAAAAAAGAGGTTTGTTTTTCTTTAAAGCATCCTTACATAAGGCTGATTTGCATTTCCTTGCAACCAAAGAGATTGAGACTTTATAAGTATCTGTTGGACCCCACCAAGTATCTCCGACCGTTTTTTGTTATGGTGTCCTCTAATACCACTTGCTTGGGAAGATGCCACGATGAATATAACATTGGGAATCGTACGATGACAAACATAAAGAATCATGCAAGAATGTAAATTCCACATGATTCTTTGTTCCTATAATAATAAATAGCTACATTTGCAAAAAACTTTAAACTTATATACATCATGAAGAAACTGTTATTTTTAATCAGTCTGATGACATGCGTATTGTCAGGGTATTCTCAAAAAATAGCTGTACATGTAGAGGGAGAACCACTCAGAAGTCTGTTAACAGAAGAACAGAAACAGACAATGGACACCCTATGTATCACTGGGGTGTTGACAAAAGAGGATTATGCATTCCTAAGGAACACTGAATTCAAGAATTTGGAAGTACTGGATTTGTCAAGTTCCAGCATAGATACGATTCCGGCCAAAGCATTTGTCGGATGGGATAAAGGAAAAGAAATCAAAGACCTTCATTCTATATTTACTGTTTTTAGATTTATATTACCGGAAACAATCAGCTTTATAGGTGATTCTGCTTTCTATAATCATCAAAGTCGTTTGGAGTTGGAAATTTACGGACAATTTCCTGAAATCGGAAGACACATCGCTTATGTTGACTTTTCAGATCCCTATAGAGGATTTGTTCAATGGATTATTGGAGAAGGAAATGAAAAGTATATAATAAACAACGGTATAATCGGTTCGAGTGATGGAAAAACAATCTTTCAGACCAATGAAGAATCCTATGACATCTGCTTTAGCGAGGGTGTATCCACTATTGCGGGACATGCTTTTGAAGACTGTCTGTTGAATCAGGTTATTCTCCCAGAATCGTTGGATTCTATTGGGAATTATGCATTTCATAATTTAGGAATTTTTCCTTCGATTGTAAGAAGCACCATTTATGAGGGAGACTATCTCTTTGTTTGCAAAGCCCAGATTCCACCCTCATTGGGGGAAGGTGCTTTAAGGATAAACGAAGAAGGTATGAATTTTTTCACATTGTACGTACCTAAAGAGAGTATCAATTTATACAGATCTACCGAAGGATGGAGTGATTTTTTCTCAATAGAATCTATTGATAATTTGAAAGAATGGGTTCCTCATCAAGTTATTGCTCATGAAAAGACTTCATCCATTTCACATAAAATTCACACCCTCGCCTCCAGTCTCACCTGCACCTCCTCCGATGCTGTGAAGATAGAAGTCTACTCCCTCGATGCCTTGAAGGTAGGCGAAAGCCACTTTGCCAACGGACAGGCCACAATAAAGGTCAGCCACACCCCCGCCACTTATTTATATATAGTGACCTATCCCGATGGAAAGAGAGAGAGTGGGAAGGTACGAATAAATTAAAAATTAAAAGTGAATGAGCTACAAGCTACGAGTTTCCCATCCGGATAACATTCGTCACTTGTAGCTCATCATTAATAGCCTCCTCTCTAGCATTCTCTCCTGTTTGTTATCTTCCTTATCGAACAACAATCAACCGACCACATCCTGCATGTTACGTTTCATCACTAACGGATAGCGCTCCGGATGTCGCAAACTGTCTATTTCCAAATCCACATCCAGCTCCGGCCACTCTATGGCATTCCTGCCACACATCTGCACATTCAATACACTACTGACCCGCGCATCACGCAACCATGGGACACGGTTATACGAAACAAAATAGTCCTGTCCCTGAACAGACAGCATCATCCCTTGGGAGTTAATCATCAACACGGCGACCGATGTGTTCTGCATAAAGTTTTTTGAATTCGTCTCCATAGTCCACAACCATTTTTGTTATTTTCTTCAATTCCTTATTTGTAAATCCAAAGTTCTCCGCAAGTTCTATCTCCGGTTCAAGCCAGAATTTCGCTTCATTCTCAGCCTTCACCACATGAATATGTTTCCGTTCCTCTTCATTAGAGAAAATCCTAAAAACGAAGCCTTCTTCTTGCTAAAACTTTGGACTCATGACACTTCTCTTTTATCATTTTATCAGCAAAGGTATATAAAATCGTTGAAAGTCCAATAATTATTGATGTTTTTATTTCACAACAACTTATAATTCGTAGCATATAACAGTGCCTCAGCGATGCTCCTCACCTCCGGTTTGGTAGAGAGGTGTTTCTTGTTGGTCTTGATGGTGGCAACCGAACGGTACAACTGTGCAGCAAAATGTCAAAATGCATATTTTGCGCGTGAGAATCGTGTATTTCCATTCAAAAAATGAAGTTGAAGGGAAATACGCGTTTTTTACAGCCCAAAAACGTATAAGCCTAAGACAGAACAAAATAGCAATACACAGGCAGAAAGCAAAAAGAATACAAGAAAAAAAATGGCGGAGAAGGAATAAAGAAAAAGAAGAAAGAGCGAAAAGATTCAGAAATCCCCGATTCCACTCCGATGGCTATCCGCCTGCCGAAGAATAGCCATCGGACTACCGTCAAATAGCCATTTGCACATTATACGGATGGCTGTTCATCTAAGAGAAGAATAACTGTTCTCCGGAAGACCGATAGCCATTCTCCTCCAATAGAGTAAAAAAAGTAGCTGTCTCCGTATAAACTCTGCAAAAAGGTTGTTGCTGTCTGACGGTAGACCTGATGGGAGCCGTCTGCATCAAAAGCCAACAAAAACAGATATATATATGTTTGTATATAAACAAAAAAGTCGTACTTTTGCAGCGAACCAAAAAGAAACGGTTATGGATAGATTGAATCAGCATAAAATTGATTT
>JAFUNW010000200.1 GCA_017472905.1 Bacteroidaceae bacterium | reverse complement strand
GTTTGTCGCTTTTGAAGAAGATGCATGCCAATAAGACCAATATGAATACTCCGACTGAGTTTAAAATGGCGGCTCTCGAACCGTTGCTATGAGATAGTCCGATATAGAAAAACGCATAATGCAGGGTGGTGTTCATTAAAGAGAACAACAAGATATAGAGCCAATTTCTGTTGTGTTTGACCTTGAAATTGCGGTGAGTTGCTTGGGCGATTAGAAGGATTATCAGTCCGGATAGGGCAAACCTTATTCCGGCAAAAAGAATCTTGTTTCCGGTCATTTCTGCAGTTATCCCAAATTCTTGGAATCCTAATTTGATAAGTGGGTAAGCCCACCCCCAAGCAATGGCGGCGGTCAAGGCAAAGGTGACGACCCAAGCCGGACGTTGAAATATACTGGTTTTATTGGAATTCATAATGATGTGTTTTGTACAATTCATAGAAAAACGGTGCAAAATTAGCAATAACTAAGGAATAGGCATTCGATTTTTTCCGACTTTTCTTTGCGACATGTTAATATTCTGCAATCAATCAGAGAACTAAAGTAAAAAAAACGTGATTCGTTGCATTATTGAAAAGGAATAACTATCTTTGCAAAAACAAATAATTAAGTCAATTACGTTTATGCCTGAGATTTGCAGATTTTTTGGGATTATTATCAGTTTGTACTGGAAAGACCATAATCCTCCACACGTTCACTTTACGTATGGAGGATATGAATGTTCCATCAGTATACTAGACCGAATCGTTGATGGAAAGGCTCCTTCCAAAGTTATTGCAAAAGTCAATGAATGGATGGATTTGCACGAAGCTGAAATTCTTTCTCTTTGGGAGAAAGCACAAAAGGGAGAAAAATTGACGAATATAGAACCTTTAAAATAAGTATGATATGATGCTCAGAGTTACAGATGTAGATTATATCAAAGACTATCAGCTATTGCTGACGTTCAGCGATGGCAAAAAGAAAATGGTTGATTTACGTCCATACCTTACAGGTGAAGTGTTTGGAGAACTCATCGACCATGAAAAGTTCATTCAATACGGTCTTACCACCTACACCATTGAATGGGCTAACGGTGCAGACCTTGCTCCTGAATTTCTGTATGAAATCGGAACTGTGGCATAAAAACGATTTACTAACCCATTAAACAATAGAATCTACAAAACAGACAGTACACGAATGAACGCACAAGAAAGCTGAGTTGCCTATGCGACAACCTCTTTCAAACAGAGAAAGTAAAAACAAAACATTAACAACGGAAAGCGTTCCCGTTCGTACTTATAAATATTGGATTTGAGCTTTTAGCTCTTGTTCTCGCTTTACGAATACCGCCAAACATTCAACTACCGAGAACAAGCAGTAAGGAAGTTCGCACCGTCACAGGTGTGGACATCCAGCCTAAAGACGGAAATGTAGTAGCAAGTTATACCTTTAGCGAAAAGCAAATTGGCCTTATAACTCGCGGAATCGCAAAAAAAACATAGATTTCGCGAATTATAAGGCTATTTTTGTATCTTCGCATTATTCATGGTTGGCCACTCCCAAAGAAGAGCTTGGTCTACCGGGTGTACAGATTGATTTGCTTATTGATCGGAATGAGCAAGTGATAAACTTTTGTCAGATGAAGTATTCGTCTACCCTTTATGTCATTACCCAAGATGAAGAGATGAAACTACGGACTCGTATGGAGGTTTTTCGCACTGTGACCCACACCCCAAAAGCCATCCACATGACTATGGTCACTATACATGGCCTTGTGCAAAAACCTCATGCGGGAATCATTCAAAATGTGGTGACGATGGATGATTTGTTTGAGAGAGTAAATTAATCTCAATACCCCGCTTAAGGAGTTAATTTGCTTGTTCTTTGCTTACATTTTGCAAATTTAGGTAACCTTTTTAAAGGAGAATCTTTGTATGTTTATGCGATG
>JAFUNW010000199.1 GCA_017472905.1 Bacteroidaceae bacterium | reverse complement strand
AGATAAAAGGAGATAAAGGGAGATAGAGGCCAATACTCTTGCAGACATTCAGAGTCGACATTGGTCATCTTGACGGTCTTTTGTCATCCTGAGCGGAGGTTACGGAGTCGAAGGAGCTTTAAAGTTAAAGGGAGTTAGCGCTGCGCTAGGAGTTAAAGAAGTTAGAGGAGTTAAAGCCAATAGTATTGCCTATCATTTGGCCTCCATCTATCTCCTAATAGAAGATCCTTCGGCTTCGCTCAGGATGACAGGAGAATAGTATTGCAAGACTATCGGCTCTAACTCCTTTAACTCCTAGTGAGCGAAGCGAAAGATAACTCCTCTAACTCCTTATTAACGATCCTTCGACTTCGCTCAGAATGACCAATGGCGACTCTGAATGTCAAGCGAACCATCTTGAAAAAAGAAGCAGAACACCCCGTCAAAGAGATACATATTTCTTCCAATTGTTCCACTTGAAACCAATCCGGATGCGGCTCTTTTTGCACAAATCAGAAAGTTTTGTGCAGAATATTCGTCTGTTTTGCTTTTTTGTTGTACCTTTGCAGCCGATTTTTAACTAAAATAGTTTTAAGAATGAATAAAAAAATGCTAATTGGCGCTTTGTCGCTAATCGTTTCAACCTCAACTTTTGCAGGAGGTCTTCTTACGAACACGAATCAGAACGCAACATTTTTGCGCAACCCTGCCCGCGATGCAGTCATCGCCATCGATGGTGTATACAGCAACCCGGCAGGTATCGCTTTCATGCCGCAAGGTTTCCACTTCTCGCTCAGCTGGCAAGCAGCATGGCAGAAGAGAGAAATCACTTCAACCATGCCTTTCTATGCTCTGAATGGAGCTAATCTCGGAACCGACACCAAAGAGTTTGTCGGAAAAGCCAAAGCTCCGGTGATACCTTCTTTCCAGGCAGCTTACGTTTTCAATGACAAATGGTCGGTTTCTGCACAGTTCGCTATCGGCGGTGGTGGTGGAAAATGTGAGTTCGATGAAGGACTCCCCATGTTTGAGAAGTTGGTTTACAGCCAACTGGCAACCGGAGTTGGTACTAATATACCGGGAGCCTCTATTGACAAATATTCTTTCGACCAGAATCTGACCGGTGAGCAATACTTCTATGCATTGCAAGTGGGTGGAACCTACAAAGTGACCGATTTGGTTTCTGTATTCGGAGGTGTACGCGGTGTTTTAGCCAATTGCAGCTATACCGGTGCTATCCGTAACATATCCGGAGACGTAAAATTACCGGAAGCTATGGGAGGAATCGTAGCATCCGGACAAGCCACTTCTCCGGACTTCGTTCTCGATTGTTCTCAAAACGGCTTCGGAATCACTCCGATTATCGGCGTTGACGTAAACCTCGGCAAGTTGAACTTGGCTGCCAAGTATGAATTCCGTACCAAGATTGAGTTAGAGAATGACGCCAACAACAACCAACCCTTAATTGCTTTGGCTCAACAAAATCCGGCTTTCGAGTCTTATCTGGACGAGAAGAAAGTTCGCTCCGACATTCCGGCACTGTTGACTTTGGGTGCTCAATACTCTATCCTCCCCTCTTTGCGTGTAAACGGAGGTTATCACCTCTATTTCGACAAAGATGCTCAAGGCAGTGCAACGGCTGTAAGCGACAACACGTGGGAAGCCTCGCTCGGTGCAGAGTGGGACATTGACGAGAAATGGTTGGTCAGCTTCGGTGTTCAACGTACACAATATGGTTTTGAAGATGCTGACATGGTCGACACCAACTTCAACATCAGCAACACCTCTCTCGGTATCGGTGGTGCATACCAAATCAACAAAATGTTGAAGCTCAACGTAGGTTACTACCACACGTTCTACGAAGACCACGAAGTGAAAACTGCCATCGGAACAGACATCTACACTCGTAAGAACGATGTAGTGGGCGTTTCACTCGACTTCAAGTTCTAAAGATAAGGAATCAGAACGATATAAAAAAGGAGGATGTTTTTCTACGCATCCTCCTTTTTTTGTTGTCTTGACCGGTCTTTTTCCGGAGCCGGTTGCTCCTTGAAATCTGCCGTGCAGCAGATGTTCGTCCGCCGTGCAGCAGAGTTCCGTTTGCCGTGCAGCAAAAGTTCGTCTGCTGCACGGCAAAAATTGTTCTGCAAGGCAGCAGATTTTTGCGAGCAAACGGCGGAATAAATTTTCATCAGAAAGAATATTTCGCTTGCAGGCTGACGCGGTTGGCATTCCGGGTGGAATTATCGAAACTTGTTTTCCAGCCATGCAGGTATTCTGCACCCAATTGCATATTGGAAGTGACATTCCAGAACATTGCGGCTTGAGCATATTGCCCGTAGCAATAACCCTCCGGATTGCTCTCTGCATATCCGTTGTCGGAATATCGGCGCGCCATGCTGTAGCATCCCGTAAAGAACAGGTTGGGACAAACATTGTATTGTACACCGGCAAACCAGCCGAGCATATTCAAGGCCTGCATCTCGTTACTCTTTTGAGGATTGGGAACAAGGTCTGCATCCAGTTCACTCAAGTCGTTGAGGTATTGCCCGATGCCCTTTCCATAGCTGGCCTGCCCGTAGAGCTTCCATTGAGGAGTAAGACGGAAAGTGGTGGAAGCTTGCACACCATATCCGGTAACGTCTGAAGGATTATTTCCTGCCTGATTGGTATAGGTCATGTTCCGCAAGAGACCGGCCAGACGCAAGTGGCTGTTTTTACCAAAGTTGTATTGCGCATAAAGCGTGAAGTTCGGCATTCGTTGCTGCTCGATTTGAAAATTGTTATCCGTGACTCCTTCTACTTCCGGCATTTCAACGGAAGCATTGAACTGGAAATTCTTCAGACCTTTGTAGGTATAGGCCAATTGGGTAGCGCGGTAACTGGCCGCACCGTTAGGCCCTTGAAAATCGACCGTTGCGGGGACTGCCCCCGCGTCCATAAATCCACCGTAGGTGTATCCGATGGTAAGTCCACGAAAGGCAACGTAGGCATTGCGTAACTTGAATGTCTTTCCGCTACCTCGGAAATTGGCATCGGTATAAACAACAAAGTCACCCAAAAGCTCATTTTGTCCGACCAGTTTCAAGAAAATATTGGCGGTACTGGCATCCATCTGAATTTGATTGTTGATACCGCCCCCGGCAATCTCAGCCGGCACGAAATCGTTGTCTGCCACGATTCCACCAAAATCATATTCAGCAGTCACGCGGACATATCCTCCGATACCCAAAGCATATTTTCCCTGACGGTCGGTCAATACAAAACGAGGAGCTTGCGGGTCGTGAATATGCGGCAACTGCGTATCCTTCATGATACGGATAATTTCATCTCCGGCCTTGTCTAAGCCAATGAGAACAATGTCGTCTGTTTCGTTCTCGACAATCACATTGTTTTGTGCACCGACTCCGGCGGGGAGACAGCACAAACACACTAAAAGAATAGGGGTTACAAACTTTTTCATTTGAATGGTTGGTTTGGTTAAAACACCCCTTCAACAACCTCAAGTGAAAAAAAGTTCAATCGTACGAAAAAAAATAGAGCGTCAGGCCAATTCCAAGTCAAATGCATCCCTCAACTTCAACAGACTCGGATTCTTTGTCGCCATCAATTTGTATTGTTCCACCCGCGTGTATGCGCGTCTCTGTTCATTGACTTGGCTGACACGCAATTGCATGGTGATTTTCCTGTTGCGCAATTGAACCCGCATATAATCCTGAATTTGAGGAAGCATCTGTTGCATGCTTTTTTCAACCAGTTCGTTGTTTACCACGATTTCAAAAGTAGTGTCGTTCAACAACTTGGGGCGCATGCCCTTCATACGGCCGGCAATGGCCGACTCCTCGACCGGCAATCGGTTGGCAAAGTTCAACCAATTGAGGCGGAGGTCGTCTTCATTAAACTTCATCTCCTCTTGAACCGACAACGGATAATTCGGCCGGGGTTTCTGTTCCGGCTGTTTCTGCTCTTCCGTTACCGTCTGCTTTTGCGGACGTATGGATACAGAAAGGTCTCCTTGCTTGACAACAGGTATTTTCCGTCCGCCCATCTTCAAATTCGAAAAGAGAGAAGATACTGTCGATGATGAAGCATTCGAAGATTGATCTTGAGACAAAGATGATTGGTTCGGCAAGGAAGAAGCTCCATTGCCGACAGCAACGGGAGCCTTGGCCTGAGGCACTTGCTCCTTGGCCGCAACAGATTGACCGACGGCTTGTTGCTTAAACAGGGGTTTTAATATCTTCCTAGGGCTACGCCCACCGGAGACGTCCGCTTCCTCACTGCTCAACTGGGCCACTTGAATAAGCGTAATTTCAACCAACAGACGTTTGTTCTTGCTGACACGATAATTCAAGTCGCAATCGTTGCACAACTTAATCGCTGCATAAAGTATGTGAGGAGGACATTTTTGCGCTTGCTCGCTGTAGCGTTGCTTCACACTGTCGCTGACCTCCAACAACGGAAGAGTCACAGCATCGCGACTGACAAGAAGGTCGCGCAAATGAGAAGCCAATCCGGTTATAAAGTGATGTCCGTCAAATCCCTTGTTGAGAATCTCGTTCAGCAGCAGCATGGCGTCTGCCACCTTGTTACCCAACAAATAGTCGGTCATGCGGAAATAATATTCATAGTCGAGAACATTCAGATTCTCAATCACACGCCGGTATGTGACCTCTCCGTTACTGAAGCTGACAACCTGGTCGAAGATTGACAAAGCATCGCGCATACCTCCGTCTGCCTTTTGTGCGATGACATTAAGGGCCTCTACTTCGGCGGTTATCCCCTCTTGCTCGGCTACGTGTCGGAGGTGTTCAACCGTATCGTTCACCGTCATGCGGTTGAAATCGTAAATCTGGCATCGGGAAAGGATAGTCGGCAAAATCTTATGCTTCTCGGTTGTAGCCAAAATGAAAATGGCATGATGCGGCGGTTCCTCCAGCGTCTTAAGGAAAGCATTGAACGCAGCAGTAGAAAGCATGTGTACCTCGTCAATGATAAAGACTTTGTATTGGCCGACTTGTGGCGGAATACGCACTTGATCGATCAATGAACGGATGTCTTCGACAGAGTTATTGGAAGCCGCATCCAATTCATGAATATTGTAGGAACGCTGTTCGTTGAAAGCTTTGCACGATTCGCATTCGTTGCAAGCCTCTCCTTGCGGACTCAGGTTTAAACAGTTGATTGTTTTGGCAAAAATGCGTGCACAAGTAGTTTTGCCGACCCCTCGCGGTCCACAAAAGAGATAAGCATGTGCCAACTTTCCGGTTGCAATGGCATTTTTCAGTGTAACGGTCAGCGCCCTTTGTCCGACCACAGAATCGAACGTGGCAGGCCGATACTTACGAGCTGATACGATATAGTCTTTCATCTGGTTTACAATTTATTGCGGAGGTTTCTCTTCTTTACCGGTCATCCGGTCTTTTTATTTAGCGGCAAAAATAGTGAAAAGGGTTGGAATAATCGAAAAAAAACGAAAGAATATCTTTTGCGCTTCAAAGCCTTTGTTGTATCTTTGCGTCCCAGATAAGTGTAAAAAGGAGGATTTATGGATAAATTACAAGCTATCGGACATTTTTTTCGTTCGCACAAATATGTGTTGGTTACCTTGGTATTTTTATTAATCATCGGTGTTTTCGATGAAAACAACCTGTTGCGTAGAGCTTCTCACAAACGAGAAATAGCTACGCTGAAGTCGGAAATAGAGAAATATCGCCAACAATTTAACGAAGACACCCGTCAATTGGAAGAGTTGGACTCCAACCCGAGTACGATAGAAAAGATAGCTCGCGAACGCTACTTCATGAAAACTCCGGATGAAGATGTTTTTATTTTTTCTGAATAATCGTTTATGAAGAACAAGAAACTGAATGGCATATTGTTGGCTGTGGGCGCTTTACTGATATTAACGGGTTCGGCATTCTTTATTACCGGCTGGACGTTGGCCCCCTATGTCTACAGCATCGGTGCGGTACTTTTTGCCGTCATGCAATTCTTGGGCCGATACAAAGGAGACGACTGGATGGAAAGGCGTCTGTCGCGCCAACAGTTGTTGGGAGCCCTGTTTTTATTGGTTACCGGTGTGCTCATGTTTGTAGAACGACACAACTCATGGGTCGTTACACTGACGATTGCAGCCGTATTTGAACTGTACACCGCTTTCCGAATGAAAAGTTAGTTGATGCACGAATAAAGAAAAAGAGTGTGTGTCAAAATACATTTTCTTGTTTAGAACACAAAGACACAGAGTCACAAAGAATTTTTCCTAATCAGATAATCAAGAACTTATGAAAGTACTCTGTGTCTCCGTGTTCTAACTCCTAGCGAAGCGATAACTCCTGTAACTCCATTTATCTCCTTTATAAAAAGATCCTTCGACTTCGCTCAGGATGACAAAAAAGAATATAGCAATACTATTGGCTTTAACTCCTTTAACTCCTAGCGCAGCGCTAACTCCTTTTATCTCCCTCTATCTCCCTTTAACTCCTATTAAAATTCGCTCAGAATGACAAACGAGGGGAGTCAAGCTTTTATTTTCCTCGTTCCTTGATAAGCCCTCTTCGATAGGCAACCAACAGACGTTTCAGATTGGCTATTTGTATTTCCAATTCGCGTCCTTGATCCGTATCGCGCACCATGACACGCTGCTGACTAAGCTCTACAAGCAATGTTGTCGATTTGATGTCTTGCCCCTCCTCAATGGCTTCCTGAGTAGAGGTAAAAGGTTCGTGTTGCACCAATTGCATTCCGCGAGAATGGTAAACCAATGTATAACCGGCAATACCGGTCTCCGGCTGATAGGCTTTGGAGAATCCACCATCTATCACCAATAGTTTTCCGTTGGCTTTAATGGGATTTTCACCTTTCAATGTTTTCACCGGAACGTGTCCGTTGATGATATGACGGTGTTTGCCAACAACTCCAAACTCATCAAGCAACATGTCGCATACCTTTTCTTCGTTTCGCAAAGTATAATAGTATCCTTTCGTCTCTTTGTGAAGAGTTTTATCCTTGATGAAATAACGTTCGAACGTAGCCATCTTGTCCTTATCGTATGACGGGGCATCTTTTCCACACCACAAATACCAAATATAGTCTTGTGCAAAAAGCTTCTCTTCGGGAGCGGAATCTACATTAAAAGCAGAACGAATGGTTTGGCCAACTTTTTCAAGCATGGCTTTCCCCTTATAATATTTGCCATTAATCAACACCTCTTTCAACGTACCGTCTGAATTGAGCGGAACAGAAGCATGAAACAATAAATTGGAATTGCAAATATTATACATACAGCCATTCTTCAACATGCAACGCATGTGTTTCTTGAGCTTCTCACTCATGACAAACGAATGGTGTATCTTATCCATTATCTCCTCTTCTTCCGGACTCAATCGGTAAGGATCTTGCGGATCGATGGTCGGGAAAAAGGTATCGTTCATCTCATACTCCTTGCCATCCAAAACGAATAGCTTTCTTTCAAAATCGATGTGATGCAACAATTTCCTATCCTCCATTTCAAATTCCGGTCGCCGATTGATAATGGCAGCCTCCAACTTGAACTGAATGATGCTGATTGCCTTGTGCATTTGAGCCATCAGACGGCGGGTCTTTGCATTGTGTTGCGTATCGTTCTCGTCAATCTTCGGTCCAAACAGTTCGCAAGGATCGTCCGCATAGGTTTCCATCGAAAAGGTAGCAAGCGGCAACAGATTAATACCGTATCCATCCTCCAAAGTAGCAAGGTTTCCATATCGCATACACATCCGCAAAACATTAGCCATACAACTGACACTTCCGGCTGCAGCTCCCATCCAAAGAATATCGTGGTTGCCCCACTGAATATCAAAATGGTGATAGTCGCAAAGCGTATCCATGATGATGTGTGCTCCCGGTCCCCGATCGTAAATGTCTCCTACAATGTGAAGACGATCAATCGTTAATTGTTGAATCAGATTGCATAGTGCAATGATAAAGTCGTCCGCTCTTCGGGTTTCAATGATGGAACTGATAATCACATTGATGTATGCCGATTTATTCGGGTCGATGGTTGACTCATGCAACAACTCCTGAATAATATAGGAGAACTCTTCCGGTAATGCTTTGTGTACTTTGGAACGTGTGTACTTAGAAGAAACGTTTTGGCAAACACGCACCAACTGATGCAAGGTTATCATGTACCAATCTTCCAAATTGATTTCTTTCCCTTTGACTAACTCCAACTTTTGTTCGGGATAGTAGATTAATGTACACAATTCTTGCAATTCTTTCTCACGCAACGTATTCCCGAAAATCTCGTTAACCTTGCGCTTGACCGAACCGGAAGCATTCTTCAATACATGCTGAAATGCTTCATACTCTCCATGCAAATCGGCCAAAAAGTGTTCTGTCCCCTTGGGAAGATTCAATATTGCCTGTAAATTGATGATTTCTGTACTGGCATCGGCTATGGTCGGAAAATTACGCGCCAACAATTGTAAATAGCGCATATCTTCCTGTATCTCTTCGGCTGTGATATGGTTATATGCTGTATGCATTCTTTCTTATTTACTATTTACTTTAGAAACGAATTTATTCATCTGTATGTTCT
>JAFUNW010000198.1 GCA_017472905.1 Bacteroidaceae bacterium | reverse complement strand
AGTGTGACAAACATTGGGCAGTCTGCGTTTACTAATTGTGATGCTCTTACCGAGTTGGTCATTGCAGCTACAGAGCCTCCAACTGTAAGTTCTTCTAATTTTAACAATTCAGATTATATCAATATGGTCGTTAAAGTACCCGAAGGTTCATTAGAAGCGTATCAGGCTGCTGATGTGTGGAAATACTTTTGGGACATTCAGGAATATGATCCAACCGGAATAGAAAAAAACACTCTTGATGAAGAAAACACCAATACCCCCATCTACAACCTGCAAGGTGTACAAATGATGGATGCGAAAGAGAACCTTCCTACCGGTATCTATATCCAAGGCGGAAAGAAAATAATGGTGAGGTAGTGACCGGTGATTAGTAATGAGTGGATATGCAGTTCATCACGAGCTATTGTAATAAAAAATCGGCAATATAAAAATTATTGCCGATTTTTATTGGTTATCTGAGTGTAATACCTAATCCTTGTTTGTTAATCGGGATTTTTGATTCATGTACTCACCAATCCCGACCATCTAGACTATAGGTATTTAAAATCTTATTTGGGCTGACTTATGAAAAACAGGTAAACATTTCTTGTAATAGAATTGCTAGCTCTTCCGCTATTTAGTTCAAATTAGAGGAAGCATTTGAATAAATTCCGTTTACTCCTTTTGCTATATTCCCAAGAAATATCTATCTTCGCACTGAGTTAAAACCACAACGATAAATGAATACCTAAAAGAGACTATTTTTCATGGACAAGCTCTTTCCTCCCCATCTACACTATGCTTCGGCAGCTCTATTACTCACTGCGCCCACAACTTGTCAATCGCAAGAGGAAGCAAAACAAGAAAAAGAAGACAGTCCCAACATTGTATTTATCCTAGCCGATGACTTAGGGTATGGAGACTTGGGATGTTACGGGAATAGCTATATACAAACACCCAACATAGACAAACTGGCTGAAACGGGAACCCGTTTTACGCAAGCATACGCCGGATCTGGAATCAGTTCCCCTTCGCGTTGTTCCCTCTTGACCGGAAGAAACACTGGAAACACCACCATTCGGGACAACTTTGCAGCACAAGGAGGAATTGAAGGTTTGAAAGGGAAAAACATAATCCGGAGAATGCACCTGCTACCAACCGACACGACCATTGCTACGGTGCTCAGCGCTGCCGGATACCGTACTTGCCTGGTCAACAAATGGCATTTGGACGGATTTAATCCCGAAGCTACTCCTCTCAATCGGGGATTTCATGAATTTTATGGTTGGCTCATCAGTACGGCACACTCCAATGATCCCTATTATTATCCCTATTGGCGGTTTGCACATGACAAACTCATCAACATCAAAGAGAACGAAGCTGATAAACGCATCAAACACAATACGGACATTTCAACGGAAGAGGCCATACAGTTTATAACCAGAAACAAAGAAAACAAGTTTTTCCTCTATCTGGCTTACGATGCTCCACACGAACCTTATAATATGGAAGAGACGACTTGGTATGACGGAAAGGAATGGGACATGAACACCAAACGCTATTCCAGCCTGATTACGCACATGGACCAAGCCATCGGGCGACTCGTAACAGAACTGGAACGTTTGGGATTGAGAGAAAACACACTCATCATTTTTGCTTCAGACAACGGAGCGGCCAAACAAGCTCCTCTTGAAACACTCGGATGCAAAGGTGGATTAAAAGGGATGAAAGGACAACTCTATGAAGGAGGTATTCGAATTCCATTCATTGTAAATCTCCCGGGAGTAGTGCCTACACAGGAAAGCAATGCAACCATCTATTTTCCGGACGTCATGCCAACCTTGGCCGGTGTAGCCAATGCGGAGAAATACCTGCCCTCTAAGGTTGACGGCCTCAACCTGTTGCCATTATTCCAAGGAGAGAAGATGCCTGAAACGAACAACCGGATGCTTTATTGGGAGTTTCCCGGTAAACAACGTGCCGCTCGAAAAGGAGATTGGAAAGTGGTCAGCGTAAAACGGGGTTCTCCATTGGAGCTATACAACATAAAAGAGGACAAGACCGAAAGCCAAAACCTTGCAGACGAATATCCGGAATTGGTTCAGGAATTTGACCAGGAAATGAAACGTATGCGTACTCCCTCACCCTATTGGCCGGACAAATGAAAAACACAGCACAACCTTTTGCACGACCACTATATGTTATGTTGAAACCGGCCGGTGCTGCCTGCAATCTGGATTGTAAATACTGCTACTATTCAGAGAAGGAGAAACTTCGATCCGGACATACCGTCATGACGAACGAATTGTTGGAGCATTTCACCCGGGAATACATTGCAGCACAGACGATGCGCCAGGTTCTATTCACATGGCATGGGGGCGAGCCGTTGTTGCGCCCGCTATCGTTTTATCAGCGAGCAATGGAGTTGCAACAAAAATATGCCAATGGAAGAGATATAGACAACTGTATACAAACCAACGGGACACTGCTCACAGATGAGTGGTGTCGTTTCTTTAAAGAGAATGGATGGTTGGTTGGAATTTCCATTGACGGAACTGAAAAAATGCACAATGCATTCCGACACTATAAAACTACCGAAACGGCCTCGTTCTCCGGCGTAATGAAAGGAATAGAACTGCTAAAGAAACATGAAGTGGAATGGAATGCAATGTCAACCATCAACCGTTTCAATGTCGATTATCCGTTGGAATTTTATCATTTCTTTAAGGAAATTGGCTGCAGGTATCTTCAGTTCACCCCCATTGTGGAGCGAACATGCAGTCATACGGATGGGCGAACCTTGGCACATATCGGAGACCCGGCAGGATTGCCCCTCACTCCCTACAGCGTACAACCCGAGAATTGGGGAACGTTTCTCAATACCTTATTCGATGATTGGATACAACACGATATCGGGGAGACATTTATCCAACTCTTTGAAGCTACACTCGCAGCCTGGGTAGGTGTACCACCCGGTATCTGTTCGCTTGCACCGACTTGCGGACATGCTGCCGTCATGGAAGCAAACGGAGATGTTTACAGCTGCGACCATTTCGTATTCCCCGAATATCATTTGGGCAACATCCGCCAAAACTCTTTGGTGGAGATGCTATACGGAAAAACACAAACAGATTTCGGACGTAGAAAACAATCCAGACTCCCGAAGCAATGTCGTTCTTGCCGATTCCTCTTTACCTGTTATGGCGAATGTCCGAAAAACCGTTTCCTCTACACCCAAGACGGAGAATATGGATTGAATTACCTTTGCGAAGGATATCATCGTTTCTTCTCCCATTCCGCACCTTACATGGAAAAGATGAAGCAAATGATTCTAGCCGGAGAATCACTCGGAAACATGAAAATCATTTAGCTTTACCCCTCGTGAGCAACGCGAATCCTTGCTAATTCTCTTTCCTCCCTTTCAATTTATTCAGAAGTTCTTCAATATCGTTGCGTATCCGTTGATACGTAGGAGCTTCTTTATAAGCGATGTTCTTTCGAAGCATAAACTCGATGTTCCCCTGACTGTTCTGATAACAGGTCAGTTCGTTTTGCATCTGTGTGTTATGCTCAGCCAAGAGTTTGATTTCATGCTCCCGTTCGCGTCTGAGTTGGTTGCATATCGGGGTAAGCAACTTCAAGACAACGTTTTCCATCAAGTGATGGCCCTGAATAAAAAGATAGGTAGAATCGGGGGTTACTCCCAAAGAGACGAATTCCTTATGCATTGCTGCCACTTCTCCTTTGAAACGACTGTAGCGGCGTTCCAGCCAATGTAACTTACGTCTTACCCGCTCAGCCAATTCATTCAATGCCGACTCGGGATGCGAGAGGTTCACGTTTCCTAAACGCGCCACAGCATTGAACTCTGTGATAGAGAACTTGTCGTATATATTTTTGCGATAGGACCAAACCGACCAAATGAAAAGCGGATGAACTATGCGGGAATACAAATGGATAAACGCCGGAATGTCGATTAAGGAACGATCGTTTAAAGTAGCCATGACACAAACCTGATGAAGGCTTTCGGCGTAGCACTGATAGTTTTCTATGGCGTAAGCATAGGTATGGAAAACATACGGATTATTCATCAACTGCCGCGAGGCATGTCCGACACCTTGCATCAAATAGTCATAATCGGCATCTACGCAAGCAATCATATTTTGCCCCAAGCCGCTTCCCAAGCGATTCATCAATGCTATTTTTTTTCCACGAGAAAGGCTGTCGGAAGAGGGAAGCATCACTTGAAAATAGAATTCATCGTCCTCAAACTCACTCAACAGCGTACGCCAGAAGAAAATGTCGTCATAGCTCTCCACGTAAGCAACTATCTTCTTACGCGCCTTCTTCGGGCGCAACATATTGGCAGCCGCTATATATTGCGAACTGATACTATCTACCAAACGTCTTCCCATAGCAAACTATCCTGCAAGCGTTCAATCTTCCGTTATGTCACTCACTTCGGTCACAGCATCCTGCCATCCATCCATGATTACGGCCGGAGAATGCGTGGTCAATATTATCTGCACATGGGGATTCAGTGTGCGTATCAGACTGATGAGCCGTTGCTGCCACTCAACATGAAGGCTGACTTCCGGTTCGTCCATGAATAAGACACAAGGCTGACCATCCTGAACCAAAACCGTCAACAAGATTACCAGCAACTGCTTCTCTCCCGAAGAGAGTTGATGCGGATGAAGTATGTCATTGTCTTGTTCAAAGAGAATCTCATTGCTTTTCCGAAGAATACGCTTACCGGTTTCGCTAAACAAGTCGTCTACCATATCCTGGAATATCCGTTTAGGTTCCGACAGACGAGAGGCTTGTACATTTCCCTCTACACCTCCCGAAGTCAGTTGCTCGATGATGCGATTTCCGATATTGACCTGATAATCCAGATAGCGGCGTTGCAACTGATAGAGTTGCCAGTCCAATTCTGTCTTTACATTTCCACCGGCCATTCTGTCTAACAAATCGCCATGCAGAAGAGGACGGTCAAAACTACGTATGACATCGTAGCGCACACAAGTAGCATCTTCCGGAGAAAAAGTAATATGTACTTCCGTCATATCCGGACCATATCCAATCACCCCGGAAGGTCCCAATACTCCCAACGAACGGACCGAATGATTCAAGATGGTACTCTTTCCAATGCCATTGACTCCACTTAGAATGTTTACATCCGGACGCAGTTCCCAAGCAATGTTCTTGCGTCCCCAAAGCGCACGGATTTCAATACGCTTGATATAATCTCCAAACTTTTCCATCCCTTTCTCTATTTAATGGAATATTCTGCTTTTAAACTTCAGGTTACGAATTCTCAAGCAAATACTGCTTGAATGCGGCAAAGTCTTTGCTCAAAGGCACGCTCTGCTTGGTACCTTTCATGAAGGCTTGCAGTTTGGCCGGAATCTCCACCTTGTCGCCAATAATGCCCTCTACCGTATCAAGGAACTTGGCCGGATGAGCCGTTTCAAGGAATACACCCACTTCACCGGGTTGAAGCCCTTCTGTCAACGCGCGATAACCGCATGCTCCGTGCGGATCAAGCAAGTATCCGGTCTCGTCATAAGTCTGTTTCACCGTTTCACGAATCTGTTCATCGGTATAAGTAGCCCCTGCAATTTCCGCTTTTATGGATGCATGGGAATTACCATACAAATCAATCACCCGGGCAAAGTTACTCGGGTCACCCACATCCATTGCATTCGCAATAGTGGCAACCGAAGGTTTCGGAGAATAAACTCCAGTTTGCAGATAGTTAAAGAAAATATCGTTGCGGTTGTTTGCTGCTATGAATCGCTTCACCGGAAGTCCCATTTGCTTACCGAAGAGACCGGCAGTAATGTTTCCAAAGTTTCCGCTAGGCACACAAATAACGAGTTGGTCGGCCTTGCCTAGTTTCTTCAGCTGTGCATAAGCATAGAAATAATAAAATGCTTGAGGCAAAAAGCGAGCCACATTGATGGAATTGGCTGAAGTCAGTTTCATGTGAGCATTCAGTTCCTTATCCATAAAGGCGCTCTTCACCAAAGCTTGGCAATCATCGAACACTCCGTCCACTTCGATGGCGGTAATGTTCTGTCCCAAAGTAGTAAACTGTTTCTCCTGAATCTCACTGACTTTTCCTTTGGGGTAAAGCACATACACGTGAATACCGTCCACACCCAGGAAGCCATTGGCTACGGCACTGCCCGTATCACCCGAAGTAGCCACAAGGACATTCACCTGTTCCCGGCCTTCCTGACGAATAAAGTAACCGAGTAAGCGAGCCATGAAACGAGCACCTACATCCTTGAAAGCCAATGTAGGACCGTGAAAGAGTTCCAACGAATAGATTGAATCCGTCACACGCACAGCCGGGACATCGAAACTAAGGGTGTCATATACGATATGCTTCAACACATCGGCAGGCACATCCTCACCGAAGAAAGCATCGGCAACGCGATAGGCAATTTCCTGAAAAGTCAGGTTTTCAATCTCATCAAAGAACTCTTTAGGAAGGGGCTTGATAGTTTCCGGCATATACAAGCCCTTGTCGGAAGCCAATCCCTTCACCACTGCTTCGTGCAAGGTAGCTAAGGGAGCTTGGCGGTTGGTACTGTAATATTTCATTGCTTTTTTATTCTATATTTTCATAAACTCATTCATAAACTCATTGCGTTCCATCACTCCGTAAATACCCTCTTTACAAGCCACTTCATCGAACGTCTGCACTGCATCCGGTTCTATTTCGGGATGATAAATCAGGAAAGGAACAGGGTCGGCCGTATGCGTACGATGTTCGCAAGGAGTAGGATGGTCCGGCAGGATGGCAATGGATACCGGCTCGCTCCAACCGCTTACCTCTTTGAGGATAGGACCGACAACCCGACTGTCGAGATACTCGATGGTACGCAATTTCAAGGATACGTCTCCTTCATGTCCGGCCTCATCGCTTGCCTCGATGTGAAGATAAACGAAATCATCGGTACGCAAAGCTTCCAACGTAGCGGCAACCTTTCCCTCATAGTTGGTATTATACAGTCCGGTAGCTCCCTCCACTTCTATGTTTCGCAAGCCGGCGTAGTGACCGATACCTTTAATCAGGTCCACCGCAGAAATAACGGCTCCGCTTTGAATGGCCGGATAGGTTTCGGTCAAAGGAACCATGTTGGGACGGTATCCGGGAGACCAAGGCCACAAACTATTGGCGGGGTCTTTACCTTCAGCGACACGCTTTAAGTTCAACGGATGGGTAGCCAACAACTCTTGCGAACGAAGAATCATCCGGTTAATGAGGTCGGCCGTAGACTGTGCCTCCATCAACTTGGGTTTCACCAATAGCGGCATAAATTCCTGTCCGGGAACATCGTGCGGAGCAGTGCAACGCAGCCGCTTGTCTCCCCCCTTGATAACCAACAGGTGACGATATTGAATACCGGTTGTCAGCGTAACGTCTGCAAAGGCCTCATCCTTAGTTAGTTCTTTCTGTAAAAAACGAATCAGTACGTCTGCCTCCTCAGTCGTAATGTGTCCGGCCGAATGATTCTTGATGCGTCCATCCGCCACACAGATAAGGTTGCAACGCATGGCCATGTCGCCCGGCTGCAACTCGTAACCGATGCTTGCAGCCTCCAAAGAGCCACGCCCTTCATATACTTTCGTCAAGTCGTACCCGAGAATGGCAGTATTAGCCACTTCGCTGCCGGGATGAAATCCCGCAGGAACGGTTTTCAACATACCGGTACGCCCCATTCGGGCCAATTTATCCATATTGGGCGTTTGAGCATACTGCAGCAGTGTCTTCCCTCCTAAGGAAGCCACCGGCCAATCGGCCATACCATCGCCCAGAATTATCAGATGTTTCATTGTTATTCTTCTTTGGAGTTAAAAGGAAACAAAGGAGAAAATCGTTTCACTTTATATTCTCTCTTTATCCTATTTATATATTCGCAATGCTCATGATGTCGGCGAACACACCGGCAGCAGTCACACCCGCTCCGGCGCCGTAACCTTGAATAAGCATGGGATATTCTTTGTAACGTTCGGTTGTAAGTAGGATGATGTTGTTGCTTCCCTCCAACATGTAGAAAGGATGGTCTTTATCCACTTCCCGAAGCGAAACGGAGGTCTTTCCGTCTTCCAACTTAGCGACAAAACGCCAACGTTTGCCTTCGCTTTCCAATCGCAGACGCCGTTCCTCAAAGTCGGCATCCAAAGTCGGCAGGTTTTTCCAGAAATCTTCCAACGAACCATCGAAGAAATCTTGCGGGATAAAGAGGTGTTTCTCTACCTCCTCTTGCTCCACACGGTAACCGGCTTCACGTGCCAGGATAACCAACTTGCGAATAACGTCCTTTCCACTGAGATCAATGCGTGGATCGGGTTCGGAATATCCCTGTTCTTTGGCACGGCGTACCGTTTCACTGAAAGGAACCTCTGCACTGATTTCATTGAAGATGAAGTTGAGAGTGCCACTCAGTACGGCCTCTATTTTCAGTATCTTATCGCCGCTGGCAATCAGGTTATTGATGGTATTAATGATGGGAAGTCCGGCTCCTACGTTCGTTTCAAAAAGATACTTCACCCCACGTGTTCGGGCTGTCTGCTTCAGGTTGGCATAATTTTCGTAAGCCGATGACGCAGCAACCTTGTTGGCTGCCACCACCGAGATGTTCTTTTGCAGGAAGTCGCCATAGAGCGAAGCCACTTCGCTGCTGGCCGTACAATCCACGAAAACGGAATTAAAGATGTTCATGCCTATCACCTCATCGTGCAGATACTGCAGGTTGCTCGGTTCGCTCTGTGCCAACTGTTCGCGGTAATTGTCCAAGTCGATACCATCGCGACAGAACAGAGCGTTGTGTCCGCTGGCAATACCCACCACATTCAATTTCAGTCCGCGTTCATCCATCAGTTTCCGGCGCTGCCCCCGGATTTGCTCCAGCAAACTGCTACCGACCGTACCTACTCCGCAAACGAAGAGGTTGAGCACTTGATATTCCGAAAGGAAGAAACTGTCGTGGATAACGTTCAACGTTTTGCGCAACGACTCGCGTGCCACGACAAACGAGATGTTCGTTTCACTGGCTCCTTGTGCACAAGCTATCACGTTGATTCCGTTTCGTCCCAAAGTACCGAAAAGTTTACCGGCAATACCGGGCGTATGTTTCATGTTCTCGCCTACGATGGCAACTGTAGCCAAATTGCTTTCGGCTGTCACCGTACCCAATTCGCCCATCTCTATCTCTTTGGCAAACTCAGTATTCAACACTTCACAGGCCAATGCTGCGTCTTCGTTGCGCACACCGATGGAGGTGCTGTTCTCTGACGAGGCTTGCGAAACGAGGAAAACGCTGATGCCATTCTCTGCCAAGGTTTTGAAGATACGGAAGTTGATACCGATGACTCCCACCATTCCGAGTCCCTGTACCGTAATCAGACTGGTGTCGTTGATGGAAGAGATTCCTTTGATGGCTTTGCTTCCGGCTTTAGTCTCTCGACTGATGATTGTACCGGCTCCATCCGGTTTGAACGTATTTTTTATCAGTATGGGAATATTCTTATGGCATACGGGGTAGATGGTAGGCGGATAGACCACTTTGGCACCGAAGTTACAAAGTTCGGTTGCTTCGACATAGCTCAGTTCATTGATGGTATAGGCACTGCTGATAACGCGCGGGTCGGCCGTCATGAAGCCATCCACATCGGTCCATATCTCCAGGCAATCGGCTTCCAAAGCGGCAGCAATGATGGCAGCCGTATAATCCGATCCGCCACGTCCCAGATTGGTCACTTCGCCCGTATTCTTGTCGGTAGAGATAAACCCGGGAACCAGCGACACTTTGGGCAGCCGGGTAAAGGTTTCGCACACCAAGCGGTTGGTCAATTCCGAGTCCAATATGTGTTTGCCCAACTTTTGCTCGGTCTTGATAAAGTTGCGTGAATCGAACCATTCGGCTCCCTCAATCAACGTAGTGACGATGCGCGAAGAAATTCGTTCGCCGTAACTTACTATGGTAGCCAATGTCTTGGCCGAAAGGTCGCGAATCAAGTAAAGTCCTTGATAGATGCCTCCCAACTCAGTCAACAATTGGTTGGCAATGAGCAACAGGTTTTCTTTCTGCCCGCCATCGGGGATGAGGGCCTCTATCATGTCTATGTGACGTTTCTTGATTTCTGCCAAAGCTACTTCATAGGAACTATCGCCTGCGGCAGCCATGTGGGAGGTGGCTATCAGTTTGTCTGTGATTCCACCCAAAGCCGACACCACCACTATCACCGAATCTTGTTCGGCTTCTACTATCTTCTTTACATTCAGAATACTGTTCACGGAACCTACGGATGTTCCGCCGAATTTCATTACTTTCATGTTTTCTTACGTTACAAAACGACCGACCGGAAGTTGCGAATTGCATGTCATAACCATCTTATGCCGATAAGCGTTACGTTTCCTCGCTACTGCTTATCTTTCGCCAACGTCCTGTCCGTCACTATGTTTATTTGTTTTCTTTCATTTTTCTCTCAACAAAGGCTATTTTACGCAATGCCTCCTCGCGATCTTTCTTTGTCTGTTCCACTGCGGAAAGCGCCTGCGACAACTGATAGAGACCGACAAGGGCTTCGCTGTCTTCGGGACGCACATGAATGACGTAGTTTCGCTCACCTATGTAATAAGCCTTCATACTCTGTACACCGTGATTCAGCATAATGAAAGCGATCACTCCCCCGTCTTTTCCAAGAGGATAATCCGCTTTCTCGGTCTTCCAACCGATGTTTTCGCTCTCGTAAACATCATTCGAGACCGGCGTCTCGGCATACGTTCCGTCTTTCGCAACGACCTTTACGGACTTATGATGCGCAAAACGTTCGCCCCAATAAACAGAGGTCAGGGACATGTGCCCCAATTCGTCCACTTGTCCGCGTAAAAACGTGCGATATGCCGCACGCTCCACCGTCTGCTTCGGATGGTAATAGTATCCTATCTCCTGATAGGCCGTATCTTTTTCCAACACAAATCCCTCTTTTGCCTTTTCCACCTGCTGTCGTTGCAAAACAAGCACACTATCCAGGTAAGCCAACGTTCGCTGTTGCTCCGCCAAGTCGATTTGCTGCATCAGCCCGATACCTGCTTTGCGGGCTTCGAACGCTTTGGGATAAAGAAGACGGATGCTATCTATCTGTTTTTTTGCTTCGCTGAATTTTCCCTTCTGCAAAGCCGATTGAGCCCTTTCTATATACTGTCGGGCCTGCGTCTCTCCATGATCGCTACAGGCCATCACAAAGAGTACTCCTAGCAAGAGCAACCCGGCCCATACTGTCTTTTTTTTCATAAGTCTCGCTTTTAAATGAACGAAAGTACTACTTTTCCGCATTTCTGCTTACACTTTATTCTTATATTTAACCAAGATTAACCTCAAAAGGCAAAATCTTCCATTCGCTCTTCATCGCTTCACATACAGTTTGTGGGTTCCACTACCGATGAAGGAAATGCCGCTTTCGGGGTCGCTGCGAAAAGCTTGAAGCTCCAACGTTGCCGCCGTACGCGATAGTCCGGTCAACTGCTTGTATCGGGCAATGTTCATCGTGGCGTGCTCGTCCAAATAAGCAAGGGCAAGGGCCAATCGCTCTTCGCGCGTGTACTTTTGCTTATGAATGCGGCGCGTTCCTCCACGCGTCAGCGTACACCGACTGTCGGTCTCTTTCACCAACGTCTTGTCCGGCCGGAAATATACGTCCGTCACTTGCAGGCTCTGCGCGTTGCGCATAGGTTCATCTGCGTCTATCGTATCCGGCTCCTTGTCGCGTTTCAGACCGATGCCGGCACGAAAAGTGCCCAGCCCGTCAATGGTTACGCTATGTCCTTGCGCCATTACAGCAGCCAATTGTCGCGTCACATGCTTCAACACGCTGTCGGCATGTTTCGCGATGAAAGGGTCGGTATCTTCCAACCATTCCAGGAATTGCTCGTGCGTAAAGTGCAACTCGCGCTTCATGCGGTAATATACCTTGGAGCGACCTGTTCCGTTCAAGTCGTTCATTTCTTGTTTGATATACTTGGCCATTGTTCTCCTTTTTTTGATTATTGATAATACTTCGGTGCAAATTTATGAAGAAACCCGAAGTTATCCAAATGCTCCACCTCACTTCTTTAATCAGCGGCGCTGATTACATAATCAACGCTGATGATTATATGATTAGCGGCGCTGATTATATAATCGGCAGAATGAATTAAACTTCGGGGCAACAGCATAACAAAAAGGATAACCGTCAGCCCGCATTTTGTGGATAGGAAACATATTAAAAAGAATTTAAATCCGATTTATTTTGGCTCTTCGCTCGGCTTGCACTATCTTTGCCGCACAATTCAAGACAGCATAATGATAGAACTGACGCAAGAAGAGCTGAAAGAGAAGCTCTCCGACAAAATATTTCACCAAATCTCCGAAACTGCTGACGAACTGGGCATGGAATGCTACGTTGTAGGCGGTTATGTACGCGACCTATTCCTCGAACGCCCATCCAAAGACATTGACGTGGTGGTCGTAGGCAGCGGCATAGCACTTGCCGAAGCATTGGCCAAACGATTGGGACGAAATGCACATCTTTCGGTATTCAAGAATTTTGGTACGGCACAAGTGAAATGTCGCCATACGGAAGTGGAATTTGTAGGGGCACGCAAAGAATCGTACCAACGAGATTCACGCAAACCCATCGTGGAAGACGGCACACTGGAGGACGACCAGAATCGGCGCGACTTCACCATCAATGCGTTGGCCATCTGCCTAAACAAAGAACGGTTTGGAGAATTGGTAGATCCCTTCGGAGGAGTGGATGACATGTGGGAAAAGACGATACGCACGCCGCTGGATCCGGACATCACGTTCAGCGATGATCCTTTGCGCATGATGCGTTGCATACGCTTTGCGACTCAATTGGGTTTCTACATCGATGACGAAACATTCGAATCGCTTTGCCGGAACAAAGAACGCATTGAAATCATTTCAAAAGAACGCATCGCCGATGAGCTGAACAAGATTGTAGCTTCCCCCATCCCTTCCAAAGGTTTCATCGATTTGGAGCGAAGTGGCCTGTTGGAACTCATTTTCCCCGAATTGGCAGCATTGCAAGGAGTAGAGACCATAAACGGACGAGCACACAAAGATAATTTCTACCACACGCTGGAAGTACTAGACAACATTGCACGACAAACCGAGAACTTATGGTTGCGTTGGGCCGCTATCCTGCACGACATAGGCAAGCCGCGTTCAAAACGATGGGAACCGCGCATCGGATGGACATTCCACAACCACAACTATTTAGGCGAAAAGATGGTTCCGAACATCTTCCGCCGTATGAAGTTGCCGATGAACGAAAAGATGAAGTATGTACAAAAGCTCGTTGGATTGCACATGCGCCCCATCGTGATAGCCGATGACATTGTAACGGACAGTGCCGTAAGACGCCTGTTGTTCGAAGCTGGAAACGATATTGACGACTTGATGTTGCTATGCGAAGCGGACATCACATCAAAGAATGTCGAACGCAAACAACGATTCCTTGACAACTTCAAATTGGTACGCCAGAAACTGATTGATTTGGAAGAACGCGACCGCATTCGCCAATTCCAGCCACCGGTTACCGGCGAAGAAATCATGGAAGTATTCGACCTCTCACCCTGTCGCGAAATAGGTAGCTTGAAAAGCTCCATAAAAGATGCTATCTTAGACGGAATAATCCCCAATGAGCACGATGCTGCATACGAATATATGCTGAAAAAAGCCAATGAGATGGGACTAAAACCTGTAAACAAAGCATGAATGTCACCCGGCAGAAAAGAGACAAACGTACCCAAGCGTTCCCTTCCTCTTTCTGCCGACCACAGTTTACTGCATACCGAACGGAGTATCAGAGACGAGAAACGTTGCAAACAGAATAATCTTTCGAAATCTTCAACTAAATCGAAGAATAACCATTAATCTATTTAAAAAGAAGTGCATAATTCCGTCAAAATGCTTACCTTTGCACTCTATTCAAAAATTATGGAAGATAAGACTCAAAAACAATTCGAACAGGTGTTTGCTTCATGCCGCAATCTTTTCGAAAAGAAGCTACACGATTACGGAGCTGCATGGCGAATAATGAGACCGGAATCCGTAACAGACCAGATATTCATCAAAGCAAATCGTATTCGCAGTCTGGAAATAAAAGGAAAGAGCATGATAGACGAAGGTATTCGGCCTGAATTCATTGCCATTGTAAACTATGGAATAGTCGGCCTGATTCAACTGGCTCTTGGCTATGCCGAAAAAGATGACCTGACAGTCGAAAAAGCGCTCGAATACTACGACCTTTACGCCAAGCAAGCTTTGGAATTAATGCTCGCCAAGAATCATGATTACGGAGAAGCTTGGAGAGGCATGCGAATCAGTTCATATACCGATTTAATCTTGATGAAACTCTATCGGACCAAACAAATAGAGGGATTAAACGGGCAAACACTTGTATCAGAAGGCATAGATGCAAATTATCTGGACATGATTAATTATTCGGTATTCGGATTAATCAAATTAGATTTTGGAGAATAAAACCCGACATATCGCATTATCCGTATATACGAATCTATGCCGATTCGTATTGGCTTTCGTATTCCTCTTTTCAGGCTTTGTCAAAGCCAATGATCCTCTTGGATTCTACTATAAACTGCAAGATTACCTGACTGCATTCCAACTAATTGATTATTTCCCCGAATCATTGCTCTTATTCGGGGCAATTGTCATTGCGGCATTGGAGTTCATGCTCGGCGTCTACCTTTTGTTCGGCATCAATCGGCGCTTCACATCCTATCTTGTTACAGTACTGATGCTCTTCATGACCCCACTGACACTTTATTTGGCATTGAAGAATCCGATTTCAGACTGTGGATGTTTCGGAGACGCAGTAGTTCTTACCAACTGGCAAACATTCGGAAAAAATCTGCTACTGCTTATTGCAGCTTTCTCCGTTTTGAAATGGAAAGAATCAATCTTTCGATTTGTCACACACCGAAGCGAATGGTTTATCTCAATCTATTCGCTCACCTTTATTCTTTTCATCAACCATTTCTGTTTGCAGCATTTACCCATCTTTGATTTCCGGCCTTACTCCATCGGGACCAATATACCTGACCAAATGGCGATGCCGGCAGACAAAGAAGGGCCGACATACGAAAGCATCTTTGTTCTTGAGAAAGACGGAAAGCAACAGGAATTTTCACTCGAAGATTATCCGGACAGCACATGGACCTTCGTTGACAGGAGAACGGTCTTGAAAGACCAAGGATACATCCCACCGATCCATGATTTCTCCATCATCCGACAAGAAGACAACAAGGATATCACAGAAGAGATTCTGACTAATCCGTCTTATACAATCCTTCTTATTGCCCACCGCCTTGAACTGGCAGACGATGGCAACACTGATTTAGTCAACGAATTATATGATTATTGCACCCAATATCATTACCCTTTCTACTGCATAACGTCTTCCTCAGAAGAAGAAATGACCATTTGGAAAGAGAAAACCGGCGCTGAATACCCGTTCTGTAACGCAGACGACACGACCTTGAAAACAATCATCCGCTCAAATCCCGGATTGGTATTACTAAAAAACGGAAACATCATAAACAAATGGAGCCACAGGGATACTCCCAATGAATATCAACTTACCGATTCATTAGAAAAGCTACCGTTAGGAAAAAAACACGCACTTGGAGTTTTGCAAAAAACAGGAACAACGCTAGCCTGGTTCATACTGCCGTTGATGGGTTTAATTATCATAGACCGATTATACCTACGATGGAATAGCTCCAGAAGAGTGAAGAAATAAAATATTAACCCTTATAAAATTAAACAAAAATGAGAAAAAACATTGTTGCAGGAAACTGGAAAATGAACAAGAACCTTCAAGAAGGTATTGCTCTTGCAAAAGAATTGAATGAAGCTT
>JAFUNW010000197.1 GCA_017472905.1 Bacteroidaceae bacterium | reverse complement strand
CTCTCGAAGTAAAGCCGGGTGACACCTTGGAGTTCGCTTTCGTAGGATACAAGACTGTAACTTATGTCGTCAAAGCCGGAACAAACAACATCCGCGTGGTCATGAAGACGGATTAGCCGGCGCCATCAATGGGGAACGTTCTCTTCTACTTTAGCCCCTTTATATCAACTGACAGCCGGTCGCAAACGAAAATCTGCTGCACGGCGGAGTAATTTCTGCTGCACGGCAAAAAGGAATCTGTTGCACGGCAAAAAGAAATCTGCTGCACGGCTCACGACAATGAGCGGTGCAGCAGATTTTTGTAAGGAAGCGGCGAATATTTATTGGGCCAACTTGTTTTTGGAAACTTGATGCCCTTTGTCGGCTGCTTTGCGATACCAACTGCGGGCTTCCACCATGTTTTTCGCTACGCCGTTGCCATATTCGTAACAGCGCCCAAGATTGTAATAGGCATATTCATACCCCTGCTCAGCTGCCTTGCGAAACCATTTCAAGGCTTCGGTATAGTTCTGTGTAACCCCCTCTCCATTGTAATAGCAGTTACCCAAATTGTTTTGCGCCTTTGCATATCCTTGTTCTGCAGCTTTGCGATACCATTTGACGGCTTCGTAATAATCTTTGGTAACGCCTCGGCCATTCTTATAACAATTGCCTAAATTACTTTGTGCAATTTTTTCCCCTTGATCTGCAGCCTTACGATACCATTTGGCGGCTTCGTAATAATCTATAGTGACGCCCTGCCCCATTTCATAAGAATAGCCCAAATTAAGCTGTGCATCTGCATACCCCTGTTCTGCAGCTTTCTGATACCACTTTACAGCTTCTACATAATCTTTGGCGACACCTTTCGCATATTCATAACATCGCGCCAAACGATACTGTCCACGAGGTAACCCTTGTTCCGCAGCTTTGCGATACCATTTGGCGGCTTCGTACAAATCTTTAGCAATACCTTGACCATATTCATAGCAGTACCCTAAATTACATTGGGCATATTTCTCACCTTGTTCAGCAGCCTTGCGATACCATTTGACAGCCTCCACTAGATCTTTGGGAACTCCTCGACCTTCTTCATAACAATAACCTAAATTATTTTGTGCACTGCCATACCCTTGTTCCGCAGCTTTGCGATACCATTTGACAGCTTCGTAATAATCTTTCGAAACACCCTTCGCATATTCATAACATAGTGCCAAACGATACTGTCCACCGGCATCGCCCTGTTCCGCAGCTTTGCGATACCATTTCGCAGCTTCGTAATAATCTTTCGAGACGCCTTTCGCGTATTCGTAGCAAAGGCCCAAGTTGTGTTGTGCCGTACGGTCTCCTTGTTCTGCGGCTTTGCGATGCCATTTGACGGCTTCGTATATGTTTTTGGCAACACCGACCCCCATCTCATAACAGTATCCCAACTGACATTGCGAGTAGCCATCCCCCTGCTCCGCTGCCTTGCGATACCAGTTGACGGCTTCGGGATAGTTGCGGGTCTTGTCGGGACCTTTGCCATAGTAGTAATAGTCGCCCAATTCTCGCTGCGCTTTGACCTCTCCGCGTTCGGCCCGTTGCTGAAGCGTCAACGAAGTGGGAGTAGAGGAGGATACGGTAGTTCCTCGCGGCGAAGCGTCTTTCGAGAGGGAAACGATAGGCTTTCCTATGGGAGTAATTTGGCGCACCCGATAGTCTGTGACTTTCATCCAGTCGGGAAAAAGCAGCAACGCCTGCGTACGTCCTGTCGAAACTGCGTCTCCATCCATCAACAAACGGGTTTGAAAAGAGCAATTGACAAACAAACCTTCGCCTCCTCCGGTAAAGGTCATCGGTTCAAAGCGGAAATCAGAGAGTTCAAACTCCATCTCCTTGTCGAAATAATCGCTGTAGGTAGTCGTAAATTTGCTCAAATAGTTGCGGAAGCGATAAAGCCCGTCATCGTTGCTTGTCGTAAAGTCGGGACGGAACACTTCGTTCGTGGCAACATAGTCTTCTTGAATGGCCTGCATCCAAGGTTCATCTTGGTCGATACAAGCTTGAAGCCAGGAAGCATAGAAAGTCTCCAAATGATTCTTTGCTTTTTCTTGGTAATAACTCTCTTTTTCGGCCGAAAGTTTCTGAGCACAAATCGGTCCGCACACCCACCCCATCAGGCAGGCTATCCATACGATATGTAACTTACATCTATTCATTTTCGAAATCTTGATTCTCTATATTCACAACAATTCCAACACCAGACGAAGCCCTAAATTGTTTCCGCTGGTCGAAGGAGTATTAAAGCCACGTTCCCACACTTTCAACGGCGATTCATCGCTGCCCCATCCGCCTCCGCGAAACACTTTGTACTTTCCGGTAGAGGGTCCGATGGGGTTTTCAGTCAATCTTTCGTTGTAAATTCCATAAAAATCCCAACACCACTCACAAACATTCCCACTCATGTCGTAAATGCCCAAGGCATTCGGACGTTTTTTCTTCACCTCGCGTGTCTTTCCTCCGGAATTTCTCTTGTACCAAGCGACATCTTCGAGAATATCGCCTCCGGCATATCGATAGTCTGCTGAAGTTGCACCTCCGCGTGCTGCATACTCCCATTCCGCTTCGGTCGGCAGGCGAAAACGAGCACCGGTAATCCGCTGCAACTTCTTGATAAACATCTCACAGTCGTTCCACGAGACCCGCTCCACCGGGCGTTTTTTTCCTTTGAAATAGCTGGGATTGCTTCCCATGACGGCTTCCCAAAGTTCCTGAGTCACTTCGGTCTCTCCTATCAGATAATCATACGTAAGAGTACGGTTGTATGAAACATCTGCAGGCGGATTCCCCATCTTAAACTTACCTCCACGTACGGGCAACATCACAAACGTAACTCCCCCCACCTTGAAAGAGCGCTTCATCAACGGCAACGTCTGTTCTCGCTTGGGCTGAACCGTTTTCTGAGAGGATTTGGCCAAAGTTTGATACTCCTTGGAAGGCAAAATCTGTTGAATTCTGCCGGCCAGATAAATGGTCACATCTGAGAAATTGACCAAAGCCACGCTCTTTCCCCGATAAAGTTCCTTTCCGCCGACCGCCACCGTCAGGGTGTACTCCACATCGAGCTGAAGCGTTCCCTCAGAAGACAAGG
>JAFUNW010000196.1 GCA_017472905.1 Bacteroidaceae bacterium | reverse complement strand
TGCCCTCTTCGTCCACGATGATGTTGGGGTCGATGGCGTTCCAGTTGTCACGTCCGGGAACGGACTGAATGACTTTTCCATGATCGGTCCATCCGTAGTCGGGGGCTTCGGGATTGAGTGTGGGCGTTGAGGCATGTCCGATTGCCGAGGTGTTTTTTCCGAAAGCCGAGCAAGAGTAGAAGAGGTGCCAGCGTCCGTTGTGATGAATCACGTCCGGCGCCCAGGTGTGCCCCCTGTATCCGGGAATCAGCTCAACGGCCCATTGGGGCGCAGCCTCGAAGACCGGTTTTTCGCGTTTCCATGTCTTCATGTCCTTGCTGGAGAGGACGGAGATGCCCATGCCGGTAGCAAAAAGGTAGTAGGTGTCGCCCTCCTTGGCCATGACGGGGTCGTGAACCGAGGGTCTTTGGGGATTGAAGCGCGGACGGCGCATACGGCGTGCCTGTTGTTGTTCTTGCGAAGAGCCGGAGGGCGGATTTTGTGCGTATGTTTCTGTGAAAAGCCCTATCGAGAGCAGACAGAGCAGGGAGAGAACAGTTTTTTTTGTCATGGGTTTTGATGTTTTTGAGGGTATGTTAACTTTTTATTGATTAAGGGGGCCGATGAACCAAGGAGTTAAAGGAGTTAGCGGCTCTTACGAGTCTGGGAGTTAGAGGAGTTATCGCAGGCAAGCCTGCTAGCCAAATGTTTCGCGTTTATGTATGCTAAGTTATCGGCTCTAACTCCCGGTGAGCGAAGCGAATGATTTTTCGCCATTGCTCAAGGGAACATCTCCCGGCGGAACGCTAACTCCTTTAATTCCTCGTAAACCTCCTTTACAGCTTCACGCTTTGTGCCTTTCCATCGTAAGATACGGTGGTGGTGAATCCGCTTGGCTCTTTGTCGCCTGCGGGAGAATCTTTATCGACCAAAAGGATGCGGAACGTACGGGTTTCCAACATTCCTTTGTAGGCTCCTTGGCGATTGGCGATGGCGAGGGTACGAGATGCTTCGTCCCAGTGGAAGCGAATCTCGGAGAAGGCTCCTTTTTCGTAGTTGTAGTTGTCGCCTTCATCTTCGTAAAGGACGAAGTCGGCATCGGCTCCCGGATAAATGCGTATTTCAAGATTGTCCCAGGGCTTTTCGTTGGAGTATTGTACGGCCGGTCCGAATGGGAGGATGCTGCCCGCTTTGATGTATACGGGTATGAGGTCGATGGGAGCCGGTCGCTTGACGGTACGTCCGCCTTCGTGCCGTTCGTTTGTCCAGAAGTCATACCATTGTGCTCCTGCGGGCAGATAAACTTCGACCGGTGCGGCGGCTTTCTCCACTTCGGGATAGATAGTGTGTCCGTTCTTTCTCTCGTCTTGGTAGGTATAGAGCGGGTCTGTGACGGGCTTCACGAGGATAGAGCGTCCGAAAAGGTATTCATCGGTCAGGTTGATGGCCTTTTTGTCTTGCGGGAAGTCGAAAACCAAGGGGCGCATCATCGAACCGCTTCGTTGAACCACGTCTCCCATTGCGCTATAGATATAAGGTAACAGGCGGTAGCGGAGTTGTACGTACTGTTTCTGTACATCGAACGGCCATTCGCCCGGATTGCCGTAGCGATACATCTCGTTGAGCATGGGACCTGAGCGATGGTTTCGCATCAAGGGCATGAAGCAGCCCCATTGCATCCAGCGACACTGCAGTTCTTGTGCATACGGGTCGCGCGGATTGTTTTTGATGTCCCAACCGAAGAAACCTCCGAGATCGGTGTTCCAGAAGGGAATGCCACACACTACATAGTTGAGTCCGGATGGGATTTGATTCTTCATGCTTTCCCAATTGCTCTGGATGTCTCCGCTCCAGCTGAAGGTTCCGTAGCGTTGGATGCCGAAGCTGCTGCTTCTGGTCATTTGGAAAGCTCGTTTGCCGTTCTTTTTTTGCTTTCTGAGGTTTTCGTAAATGCCTTTGTTGCTCATGAGGGGGAAGGCATTCTTCACGCTTTTCCACGACCCATCGTGCGTCAGATGGTTTTCATCGCCCGGTTTTTCGAAATGGTCCGGTTCGGTCGAGTCGGTCCACCATGCATCGATGTTCATGGCGTAGAGATTTTTCAGATGCTTCCAATAAATGTCGCGTGCCTTGGGGTTAAACGGGTCATAGGGCTTTACTCCTTTGTTTCGCGGCCAGGTGTCGAAGGGGTAGAGGGCGCCGATTTTCTCCAGCTCCTTGTACTGTTCGGTCCAGGGGCCGAAGTTTGCCCAAATGGAAATCATCAGGTGAGCATTGCGGCTGTGTACGTAGTCGATCATCTCTTGCGGCGACTTGATTCGCGGCTCCAATCCCTTTTCCACGTATTCCTTTGCGAGGGGTTTCAGGTCGTCCGGGAGATATTTGGCCCACTTTTCATCGCCCACCTTGTTGATGTAGTAGGGATTCTGGAACTTCATGGCGTTCCAGTTGCTGTCGCATCCCCAATACTGCCAGTCTTGTACGATTCCATCGAGGGGGATTTGCAGTTCGCGGTATTTGTCGAGCACTTCGCACAGCTCATCGCTCGTCTTGTAGCGCTCGCGACATTGCCAGAAGCCCATTGTCCAGAGGGGGAACATCGTGGCCTGTCCGGTGAGTTGTCGAATGGAGGCGATGACACTGTCTTGCGAACCGCCGCCATACATGAAGTAGTAGTCGATGCCTTGAGCCACTTCGGAAGAGAAGCGTGTTTTCTCTTCTGTGTCTTCGAAGCGCGAGCGTCCGGCGTTGTCCCAATAGAGTCCGTATCCCTTTTCCGAAGTGATGTAGGGGATGGTGATGTTTGCGTTGGTGTTCCAGATGTCCACCACTTCTCCTCGTTGGTTCAGCTTGGGACTTCGGCGTTGTCCGAGTCCGTAGATGGCTTCTTCGTCTTCCAAACGGAATGTTTGTGCGATGCGATACTTCCCTTTGTCCACCCCTTCGGTAATGGGAGAGAGCGTTCCGGCATTTTTCTCCTGCAGGAGCATCTTGTCGGCCAGGGTAAAGCAAACGATTCCCGTACGTTTGTCGATATCGACCGTCATTTCTCCGGTCGTTAGGCTCACCGTTGTCGCTACCTCCTTTACGGTGAAGGGGGTGTCGGAGGGGGTGAGGATTGTTGAATAGCTTTTCTTCTCCGGCATGCTTTCCAGTCCGTCAGCATACTTGGTGATGCGAACGATGGAGGGGGCGTATACCGTTACTTCGGTTGTGGGGACTCCTTTGCCCGAGGCGTCTACTCGAACGCCATGCTTGTTTTCCGTTACGGACTGTGCTGAAACAGTCGCAACAGTTGCAAGGCACAAAACGGACAGTAGTAGTTTCTTCATGTTGGTATGTATTTTATGGTTTTAAAGGATATTTGATGGTTTGAATAGAGTTTTTGGTTTTTATGTATGCTTGTTTGTATAAATAAAAGCGCACAGACTGCATCGGAAGCTCCTTGTTTTGTAGATTCAGGTCTCTTTCCATGCAGTCTGTGCGGTAGGTTGTATTTTTCAATGAGCAGGATTACTCTTTGAGGTCGATGGCGAGGTTCAGCTCGTCAAGCTGCTTTTGTTCCAGCGGTGCGGGAGCATCGAGCATGACATCGCGTCCGCTGTTGTTCTTCGGGAAGGCGATGCAGTCGCGTATGCTGTCGAGTCCGGCGAAGAGCGAAACCCAGCGGTCGAGTCCGTAAGCGAGTCCGCCATGAGGGGGAGCACCGTACTTGAAGGCGTTCATGAGGAATCCGAACTGCTCTTGTGCCTTTTCGGGGGTGAATCCGAGGATTTCGAACATCTTGGCTTGCAACTGAGAGTCGTGGATACGGATGGAACCTCCGCCGACTTCCACTCCGTTGACTACCATGTCGTAGGCATCGGCGCGAACAGCTGCCGGGTCGGTGTCCAATAGGGGAATGTCCTCCTCTTTCGGGTGAGTGAAGGGGTGGTGCATGGCCATGAGGCGGCCCTCTTCTTCGCTCCATTCGAACATGGGGAAGTCAACGACCCAGAGGCAGACAAATTTGTTCTTGTCGCGCAGTCCGAGCTGACGGCCCATCTCCAAACGAAGTTCGCACAATTGTTTGCGCGTCTTCATGATGTCGTCTCCGCTGAGGATGAGGATGAGGTCGCCGGGCTTGGCTCCGAAAGCTTCCTTCATCTGTTGAAGAACTTCTTGGGTATAGAATTTATCTACGCTCGACTTCACGTTGCCATCGGCTTCTACGCGGGCATAAACCATGCCTTTGGCACCGATTTGCGGACGTTTCACGAAGTCGGTCAACTGGTCGAGTTGCTTGCGGGTGTAGGTGGCGGCTCCTTCGGCACAGATACCTCCGATGTAGGCGGCGTTGTCGAAGACTCCGAAGCCGTGACCCTTTAGGATGTCCATCAGTTCAACGAACTTCATGCCGAAACGGAGGTCGGGCTTGTCGCTTCCGTAATATTTCATGGCGTCAGCCCAAGGCATGCGTAGGAACGGTTCGGTCAGTTCCACTCCGCGAAGCTCCTTGAAGAGGTGTTTGGCCATTCCTTCGAAAGTGGAGATGACGTCTTCCTGCTCTACGAAGCTCATTTCGCAGTCGATTTGTGTAAACTCCGGCTGACGGTCGGCGCGCAGGTCTTCGTCACGGAAACATTTCACTATCTGGAAATAGCGGTCCATACCCGAAACCATGAGCAATTGCTTCAGTGTTTGAGGCGATTGGGGCAGGGCATAGAATTGTCCGGGGTTCATGCGGCTGGGAACCACGAAGTCGCGTGCTCCTTCGGGGGTAGAACCTACGAGCATGGGGGTTTCGATTTCGAGGAATCCTTGGCTGTCGAGGTAGCGGCGTACCTCCATTGTCATGCGGTGGCGCAGTTCCAGATTTTCGCGCACGCAAGGACGGCGCAAGTCGAGGTAGCGGTATTTCATGCGGATGTCATCGCCTCCGTCAGAGTTGTCTTCGATGGTGAACGGGGGAGTGACGGAACTGTTCAGTACGGTCAGTTCGTTGACAATGATTTCCACCTCTCCCGTAGGGATGTTCATGTTTTTGTTGGAGCGTTCGCTCACCTGTCCGGTGACTTGGATGACGTATTCGCGTCCCAGCTTGTTGGCCTGTTCGCACAGCTCGGCATTGTTTTCTTCGTTGAATACGAGTTGGGTGATGCCGTAGCGGTCGCGCAGGTCAACGAAAGTCATACCTCCCATCTTGCGTGCGCGTTGCACCCATCCGGCCAATGTCACTGTTTGACCGGCATTCGAGAGTCTCAGCTCTCCGCATGTGTTTGTTCTGAACATATTTTTCTTTTTTTGTTTTTGTTTTCTTGAAAAAGTACCTAGCTCCGGAGTCTGTCGTCCGTTTGCTTCGGATGTTGTTGTTCGCGATTTTCCCTCCTTATATTATAATAAGGTGTAGGGGGCTTTTCGAAACAACCTTTGTTATGTTGCAAAAGTACGCAATGTTTTCCATTCGACAAATAAAGAGGATGATTTTCCGCTTAAAAATTTGCAGAACTGAAAAAAAGCAGTACCTTTGCACCGCTTTTCAGCTAGAAAGCACTTTCGGGGTGTAGCGCAGTCCGGGTAGCGCACCTGCTTTGGGAGCAGGGGGTCGTGGGTTCGAATCCCGCTACCCCGACAGTAAGAGAGAGAGGAGTCACGTCAATGGGTGTGGCTCCTTTTTTTCGTCCCGTTCTCTTGTCTTGCAGAGCGTAGTCGAAGCATTTATAAGAAGTCATTTATGACACACCCACATGTTTTTCAATTCTTCTTTCTTAGATAAAAATCTGCCGTGCAGCAGAGTCCGGTTTGCCGTGCAGCAGAAGTTCGTCCGCCGTGCAGCAGATTTCTCTCCGCCGTGCAGCAGATTTTCCTCCGCCGTGCAGCAGATTTTCGGGTGCAAGCCGCAGAAAAATTTTTGCTTTGCTCCGTAAGTTGTCAGAGCCTGTTCGAAATGTTTTGGGGAGGATGGGGAGGGACTTATTTGATGGTCATTTTCATCAGTTCCTCCAAGCTTCCGTTGAAGATGTTGAGGTCGACATCGCCCTTGATGCCGTCAAGTTCTCCGGAATCGGTATGTTGCCAGAATTTCCAAGGACCGGTATATTCGAGTTGGCTCACGTGGTAGTGGGCTATCCAGAAAGGATATGCATCGAAGAATGGGTCGTTGAGGTGACGAAGTTTGAATTTATAGGATGCGTAGATGATAGGCTTTACGCCGTAGTGTTGCTCCACACGCAGCAGCCAGGTGCGTGCCGCATTCTGAAGGGCCTTGTTTCCTTTTCGGCCGAGGACTTCGATGTCGAGTACGGGTGGAAGGTCTCCGGGGCTCAGTTTTACGTGGGTGATGAAGAGTTCGGCTTGCTTTTCAGCCGATACATCGGGGCGGAAGAAGTGGTATGCTCCTCGTACCATTCCGCATTCGCGAGCGGAAGCGAAGTTGTGTTGAAAGGTGTGGTCAACGAAGTCGATTCCTTCGGTTGCTTTCATGAATACGAAGTTGACGGGTTGTTCTTTGTAGGCTGCGAGGCTTAGTCGAGGCCAGTCGATGGTTCCTTGGTAGTGCGAAATGTCCAGTCCGTGTACGTGTGGACTGAGGAAGTGTATTTCTACCTCTTTTTTTCCTTCGGCATATGGGCGTAGAAAGAAGTGGTAGACAGCCGACAGGTAGAAACATCCGATAAGTGCGGTGAGCGACCAGATGACCCACGCGCGGGTTTCTCCTTTATGGTAGAGTCGCTGTGCTATCCAAGAGCCGAAACGTTCTGAAAGGCTTTTCTTTTTTGCCTTTCTTTTTCGGGGCGTGCGTTTAGCCGGTTTCTTTTTGTTTCCGGCTGCGGCTTTTGTGGTTGTTGCTTTTCTCTTGGTGGTGGTTTCTGCCATGTGTGCAGTAGATTATTGGGGTAAAGTAGTAAAAAAGAGGTAAAGAAAGGAATCTCTGTTTCCCATTCGCAGATGGGCTATGAATAAATTATTCCGAATTGGTTTCAACAAACAGCAGATTCTTTGCTTTACCTCTTTTCCCGATGTTATTTTTTCATTGGCGGGTTGGCTTATTTAGCTTGTTCGAGAGCCAATGTTTTGGTCGGTTGGTCGCATACTTCCGTAGGTCCGAAATATTGGATGGGGCCGGGGTAAACGTATGCAGTTTCGATAGCCCATTGGTCGCGCTGTGCGGCAAAAGCCTTGAATGGTGCTCCATCGAGTTTCACGAGGGCTTTTTGGATAACGGGTTTCATCTCTCCGTGACGGCGCTCCATGTTCATCATCATGGTGATGGGCACTCCGCCTGCAATCCACTCTTCTGCGGGTGCAGTCGTGTTGCGTACGCTTGACATGTATCCGGTCTTTCCGTTCGCGATGAGCATCGAAGCGGTGTATCCGAGAGCGTAGCAGTAGTCCGCATCGTAGTTTGAAGGGGCTGCGCAACGTCCTTCGTATCCGAAGAAGTGGTGTTGGGCAGAGAATTTGCCGCAGAATTTGCCTTCTTCTTTCCATTGTGCCAATTTCTTTCCTACCATTTCCGAGAGAAGCTTTTCTGTTTCGATGAGCGACACTTGTACGTTTCCGTGCGGGTCGCGGTCGAGACAGAGTTGACGGGCTACTCCTTCGGGAAGCGAAGCGTAAATGGCTGCGTTCTCTTCTGAAAGTTTCGAGATAATCCATTCGCGTTGTGCGCTCTTCTTGATCATGGCAAATTCCTTGTTGACAGCCAACAGGTCGTTGAGCTCGGCAATGAGTTTCTTCATTGCGGGGATGAATTCCACGAGTCCTTCGGGGATGAGTACGGTTCCGTAGTTGTTTCCTTGTGCTGCGCGGTTGGCAACGGCTTGTGCAATGTAGGTTACGA
>JAFUNW010000017.1 GCA_017472905.1 Bacteroidaceae bacterium | reverse complement strand
TTCACTCGGCGAAATGGGATTCAATGTATTGAACTTCTGTATTCAGGATTCCCCTCGCCGTGCACACTCCATTGCAGCACAAGGAGGTATTAACGCAGCAAAGAATTATCAAAACGATGGAGACTCTGTTTACCGCTTGTTCTACGACACAGTAAAAGGAGGTGACTACCGTGCTCGCGAAGCAAACGTTTACCGCTTGGCTGAAGTTTCAAACAGCATCATTGACCAATGTGTAGCTCAAGGCGTTCCTTTTGCTCGTGAATACGGCGGCATGTTGGACAACCGTTCATTTGGTGGTGCACAAGTTTCACGTACATTCTATGCGAAAGGACAAACCGGTCAACAGCTTCTTCTTGGAGCATACTCTGCATTGAGCCGTCAAGTAAATGCCGGAACCGTAAAACTCTACACCCGCTATGAAATGCAGGATGTAGTCATCGTAGAAGGTCGTGCACGCGGTATCATTGCCAAGAATCTTGTAACCGGCAAATTGGAACGTTTTGCTGCTCACGCGGTTGTCATCGGAACCGGAGGATATGGTAATGCATACTTCCTCTCTACCAATGCAATGGGATGTAACTGTACAGCTGCGATGGCTTGCTACCGCAAAGGAGCCTACTTCGCCAACCCTGCTTACGTGCAGATTCACCCCACTTGTATTCCTATTCATGGAGACAAGCAGTCCAAATTAACGTTGATGTCAGAGTCTTTGCGTAACGATGGTCGTATTTGGGTACCGAAGAAACTCGAAGATGCCAAAGCATTGCAAGCCGGCACCAAACGCGGCTGTGACATTCCCGATGAAGATCGCGACTTCTATCTGGAACGCCGTTATCCCGCTTTCGGAAACTTGGTACCGCGTGATGTAGCCAGTCGTGCAGCCAAAGAACGTTGCGATGCCGGTTATGGTGTAAACAACACCGGATTGGCCGTATTCCTTGATTTCAAATATGCCATCGACCGTTTAGGCAAAGATGTAGTAGCCCAACGTTATGGTAACCTCTTTGATATGTATGAGGAAATCACAGACGTAAGTCCTTATGAAGAGCCCATGATGATTTATCCGGCAATCCACTATACAATGGGAGGTATCTGGGTTGACTATGAGCTCCAGACTTCTATCAAGGGACTTTTCGCCATTGGTGAATGTAACTTCTCTGATCACGGAGCGAACCGTTTGGGTGCTTCTGCCTTGATGCAAGGTTTGGCTGACGGATATTTTGTATTGCCTTATACCATTCAAAACTATTTGGCAGATCAAATTACTGTTCCTCGTTTCTCAAAAGATTTGCCGGAATTTGTGGAAGCCGAAAAAGCCGTTCAAGCCAAGATCGACAAGTTGATGAACATCAAAGGTAAACGTTCTGTAGACTCCATTCACAAAGAATTGGGTCGTATCATGTGGGACTATGTAGGCATGGCCCGTACTGAGGCCGGATTGAAAGAGGCGATAGAAAAGATGAAAGCCATCCGCAAGGAGTTTGACACCAACCTTTTCATTCCGGGAAGCAAAGAAGGCATGAACGTAGAGCTTGACAAAGCCATTCGTTTGGATGACTTCATCACAATGGGACAATTGATTGCATACGATGCATTGAGCCGCAACGAAAGCTGTGGTGGTCACTTCCGCGAAGAATACCAAACCGAAGAAGGTGAAGCTAAACGCGATGATGAAAATTGCTTCTATGTATCTTGCTGGGAATACCAAGGCAGTGACGATAAGGAACCGTTACTTCACAAAGAAAACCTTGAGTACGAAGCAATCAAAGTGCAGACACGTAACTATAAATCTTAAGGAGAAGAATCATGGATAAAAATATATCATTCACACTGAAAGTGTGGCGTCAAGCCGGTCCTAAGGCAAAAGGCGCATTTGAAACATACCAGATGAAAGATATCCCGGGTGACACATCATTTCTGGAAATGCTTGATATCTTGAACGAACAATTAATCGAACAAGGTAAAGAACCTGTCGTATTCGACCACGATTGCCGCGAAGGTATTTGCGGTATGTGTTCACTCTACATCAATGGACATCCGCATGGGCCTGCCACAGGAGCTACAACTTGCCAAATCTACATGCGCCGCTTCGAAGATGGAGACACCATCACCGTTGAGCCTTGGCGTTCTGCAGGTTTCCCGGTTATTAAAGACTTGATGGTAGACCGTACTGCTTATGATAAAATCATGCAAGCAGGAGGTTACGTCAGTGTTCGTACCGGACAACCTCAAGATGCCAATGCCATTCTTATTCCCAAGCAGAATGCAGACGAAGCGATGGATGCGGCCTCTTGTATCGGTTGTGGAGCATGTGCAGCAGCTTGCAAGAATGGATCTGCCATGTTGTTCGTCTCGGCCAAGGTAAGTCAATTGGCTCTGTTGCCACAAGGAAGACCGGAAGCTGCACGCCGTGCAAAAGCCATGATTGCTAAAATGGATGAATTGGGTTTTGGTAACTGCACCAACACGCGTGCCTGCGAAGCTGAATGTCCGAAATGTGTTTCCATTACGCACATTGCCCGCTTGAATCGTGAATTCATCAAAGCAAAATTAGCTGATTAGAAAAAAAATACGACTTTTAGAACATTTTATAACCGTTGGGAGATCTCCCAACGGTTTTTTTGTAACATCTTGATAACTAAAACTTCATGAAAGAAGTTGTTTTTAGTTAAAGAGAAAGTGTCGACTACACTAAATTAGATAAAATTACTATTTTCTCATTTTTTTTTCTTTACTTTGCTCCTTTAATTTCTATTTCATACCAATATAAAGAAAGAGAGAGAATAATTACTAAATAAAAAAAATAAGATTTATGCAACAATTCTACAAGAAAATGAAAGTTAGTCTCTTGTTACTGTTTTTAGTATCAGGAATCTCTTTGGCCCAAACGGCTTATGTGTTAACAGCAACCGGATCTGTAAAGCTGAACGAAGAGAAATCGGCAATTTATGGGTTTGATCTGTCTGACCCCTCGACCATTTTAGAGACTGTATATGCCGAAGAAGCGGAAGACAATTTCGGAGTAGTGGGAACATTGGCGGGAAATGTCTATTATGCCTACATGGAGGAGAGCAAGGATAACGTCTCTAACGTTACGTTCTGTTCGCTGAACATGACGACCGGAGAAAAGGTGATTCTAGGCTCAGGACAAGACGTGAAGTATGCCATCGACATGTGTTATGACGAAACAACTGATAAAATTTATCTGCTTCGAAAGAACTATGTTGTCGAAGATGAAGAGACAGGAGAAGGACGTTATGTTATGGAAATCTGTACGGTAGACCCCAAGAACGGAAACATAGAAACGTATGCTGTCATGCCGGACGAAGTGACAG
>JAFUNW010000195.1 GCA_017472905.1 Bacteroidaceae bacterium | reverse complement strand
GGGGAGCATTTGGGCGTACGGTTCTTAAATGTAGTGGGTTGTTTCTTTTTCTGTTTTTTCCTTTCTTCTTATTATTTTCTCCATACATTTTCATGTTGACGCTGTCGAAGCATTTTTGCCGGTCGCTCCCGGAAATCTGCTGCCCAGCGGAGCCATTTTTGCCGTGCAGCAGACGAACTTTTGCTGCACGGCAAACGGAACTCTGCTGCACGGCAGATTTTTGCTTACTCTACGCAAAATCTCTCATGGCTGATAGTCAGGCTTTTATCTGTTTGCGGCAAATCCTGAACTGAGGCGAAAAGATACGTTTTTTATCGGATGTCTTGATTAAAATCTCCCAGTTTTCTTGTCTATTCTCCGAAAAGGTCGTAATTTTGTCGGCCAATAAGAATAAAGATAATTTGAACAGGATATTTTAAAATTTTGTGATACGATGAATTTTGTAGAGGAATTGAAGTGGCGTGGCATGATTCATACGATGATGCCGGGAACAGAGGAATTGCTAGCCAAAGAGATGGTAACGGCTTATTTGGGTATTGACCCTACGGCCGATTCGTTGCATATCGGCCATTTGTGTGGAGTGATGATGTTGCGCCATTTGCAACGTTGCGGCCACAAACCGTTGGCTTTGATAGGGGGAGCAACCGGCATGATTGGTGACCCTTCCGGAAAGTCGGCCGAGCGAAACCTTCTGAACGAAGAGACTTTGCGTCACAACGTGGCTTGCATAAAAAAACAGCTCTCCAAGTTCTTGGATTTCGATAGCGAAGCGGAAAACAAGGCTGAGTTGGTGAACAATTATGACTGGATGAAGAATTATACGTTCCTTGATTTTGCACGCGAAATCGGTAAACACATTACGGTAAACTACATGATGGCAAAGGATTCGGTGCAAAAACGCTTGAATGGCGAGGCACGCGATGGCTTGTCGTTTACGGAGTTTACTTATCAGCTTCTTCAGGGATATGACTTCCTCTATTTGTGGGAGAACAAGAACTGCCGTTTGCAATTGGGAGGCTCTGACCAATGGGGAAACATCACGACCGGAACAGAACTGATTCGCCGTACCAAAGGTGGGGAGGCTTTTGCGCTGACTTGTCCGCTCATAACCAAAGCCGATGGCGGTAAATTCGGAAAGACTGAAAGCGGAAACATCTGGCTCGACCCCAATTACACCTCTCCCTATAAGTTCTATCAATTCTGGTTGAACGTAACGGACGAAGATGCAGCTCGTTACATCAAGATATTCACCACAATTTCACGCGAAGAGGTTGAAGCCTTGATTGCCGAACATGCCGAAGCTCCTCATTTGCGCTTGTTGCAAAAGCGTTTGGCCAAAGAAGTCACTATTATGGTGCATTCCGAGGCGGAATACAATGCGGCTGTAGAGGCTTCGAATATTCTTTTTGGAAACGCTACGAGCGAAGCGTTGCATAAGCTGGACGAAGCTACTCTGTTGGCTGTTTTCGAGGGTGTTCCTCAATTCGAAATCGATAAAGCACAGTTGGAAACAGGAGTCAAGGCGGTTGATTTGTTTGTTGAAGGTGCTGCCGTATTCCCCTCGAAAGGTGAAATGCGTAAACTGGTGCAAGGCGGCGGTGTATCGCTCAACAAAGAGAAGTTGGGTGCTTTCGACCAATTGGTGACAACGGCCGATTTGCTCAACGGCAAGTACCTGTTGGTACAACGCGGAAAGAAGAACTATTATTTGCTCATTGCGAAATAATGACATCTATTTCAACATTTTTGTTTAGAACACAGAGATACAGAGTCACAAAGAATTTTCCCTAATCAGATAATCAGGGACTGATGAAAAGAACTTCGTGTCCCTGTGTCTCTGTGTTCTATCAAAAGTCGATTATGACACATCCTCTTTTTTGCTAGGGGGATTGTTGCGGAGAAGCAGTAAAAAAAAGGTGGTTTTCTTTGCGGATTCGTGGAAAAGACTTACCTTTGCATCCGCAAATTGAGATGATTAATTTTGTATTGCCGAAATGGCTCAGTTGGTAGAGCATTTCATTCGTAATGAAAGGGTCCCGGGTTCGAGTCCCGGTTTCGGCTCAGAAAGAGGGTGTACTAAAAATAGATAGTATACCCTCTTTTTGTATCTGAAAAGGTCGCTTTCTGATAATAAAAAGCCCCTTTTTCAGTTATTGCAAGTAAAAAGAGATTTTCTCGATTCGAAAAAGAAGAGCAAACCGTTTAAAATATCAAAATTATGTGTGGTATAGTAGGATATATAGGTAAGCGAGAAGCCTATCCGGTGTTGGTAAAGGGCTTGAAACGCTTGGAATACAGAGGATACGACAGTGCCGGGGTCGCCATGATAAATCCGCTCGGTAACTTGAACATTTATAAAGCCAAAGGCAAAGTTTCGGATTTGGAAAGTTCGGCCGGTGACAAAGACGTTTCAGGCCACATCGGTATAGCACACACCCGTTGGGCCACTCATGGAGAGCCTTGCCAAGTGAATGCGCATCCCCATTATTCCGCTTCCGGCAATTTAGCCTTGATTCACAACGGCATTATCGAGAACTATGCTACGTTGAAAGAAAAACTCAAAGCCGAAGGCTATGTTTTCAAGAGCAGTACGGATACGGAAGTGCTGGTGCAGCTGATAGAATATGTGCAGCAAAGCGAGAATCTCGATTTGCTGACAGCGGTGGAGGTGGCGCTGCGTTCAGTCATCGGGGCTTATGCCATAGCTTTGCTGGACAAGCGTCAGCCCAATCAGATTATCGCAGCACGCAAAAGCAGCCCCTTGGTAGTCGGTATCGGTGAAGGAGAGTTTTTCTTGGCTTCGGACGCTTCGCCTATTGTAGAATATACCAACCGGGTGGTTTATCTGGAGGATGAAGAGATAGCGATTATCCGTTCGGATGAAGAGATGAAAATCGTGAATCTGCACAACGTGGAAATCAATCCGCAAGTGAAGAAAATCGATATGGAACTGGGGCAATTGGAAAAGGGAGGCTATCCTCATTTTATGCTGAAAGAGATTTTCGAACAGCCCTCCAGCCTGAACGATTGTATGCGCGGACGTGTCAATCCGGATGTGAACAATGTCATTCTTTCGGCCGTAAACGACCATCGGGAGCGTTTGCTTGGGGCCAGACGATTCATTATCGTGGCTTGCGGCACTTCGTGGCATGCCGGACTGATAGGCAAACATCTGATAGAAAGCTTTTGTCGCATTCCCGTAGAGGTGGAATATGCTTCGGAGTTTCGTTACCGCAATCCGGTGATTGACGAACAGGATGTGGTCATCGCCATCTCTCAATCCGGAGAGACGGCCGACACATTGGCTGCGATAGAGTTGGCTAAAAAGCGCGGGGCATTCATCTATGGAATATGCAATGCGGTAGGCTCCTCCATTCCACGTACTACGCATACCGGTTCGTACATCCATGTCGGTCCCGAAATCGGAGTGGCTTCAACCAAAGCTTTTACCGGTCAGGTAACTGTGCTTACCATGTTGGCCCTTTCGTTGGGAAAAGCACGTGGCACGATTCAGCAAGAGGAGTATTTGAACCTGATTGGCGAATTGAGTCAGATTCCGGAAAAGATGGAAACCGTATTGCAGATGAACGACCATATTTCGCAACTCTCCCGCATCTTCACGTATGCCCACAATTTCCTTTATTTAGGGCGTGGATACAACTATCCCGTTGCTCTGGAAGGTGCGTTGAAGCTGAAAGAAATTTCCTACATTCATGCCGAAGGCTATCCGGCAGCCGAGATGAAGCATGGACCGATTGCCTTAATTGATACGGAAATGCCGGTTGTTGTGTTGGCGACTCGCAACGCCATGTATGAGAAGATTTTAAGTAATATTCAGGAGATTAAGGCACGCAAGGGCAAAGTGATAGCCTTGGTGACAGAGGGAGATAAAGAAATAGCGAACCTGGCGGACGAAGTGATAGAGTTGCCTAAGACGGTAGAGTGCTTGGAACCCCTGATAACAACGATTCCTTTGCAATTATTGGCCTACCACATTGCCGTTTGTAAAGGCAAGGATGTGGACCAACCTCGTAATTTGGCAAAATCGGTGACGGTGGAATAAACGAAGGAGTTATCCCGTAATAAAGGCGGCCAGTAAAGGAATGCTTCCCAAAGAGAGGAGGGTGGTGATGAAGGTGCCTTGCGTCATCAGCGTGTCGTCTTTTCCGAACCGCAGGCAGAACATGGTTCCGAACGAGGCAACCGGCATGGCGATAATCATGGTGTTGATGTGGGCCACCAAGGGATTCACTTCCATAAAGCGGAACAGGTAGAGTATTCCCAACGGAAGAATAAACAGACGCAGGGCCGCCATGAGGTAGATGGGCTTGCTGCCGGCCATTCGCCGGAGCGGAATGTGGTTGATGGAGTTGCCGATGATAAGCAATGCGCCGGGAACGGTGATTCCCCCGATGAGTGTCAACGGTTGCGCAATGAATTCCGGTGTATGCCATTCGCAGGCAACAATGAGGATGGAGAGATAGGTCGCTATCAAAGCCGGAGAATAGAGCCGACTCCATTTAAATTTACCTTGTCCTTCTCCGGCAACGAATTGTGCTCCCCAAATGAAAACGCACAGGGTGTTGGGGACGTTGAGTACGCTGGCATAGAAGATAGCTTCGTGCCCGAACATGCTGGATACAACGGGATAACCGATGAAACCCACGTTTCCGAAAGCAATCATAAAACTGTAGATGCCTCGGTCCGTTATGGCAATGGGCAGGATGCGGGGTATCCATTTGGCAGCCAAGAGTAGCAAAACATACGTTAGCGTGCTGATTCCCAACAGGGGGAGAATCAACGAACGGTCGGGAAGACTGTCTCCCATAGTACTGGAGAGTATCAAACAAGGACAAGTAAGGTTGATAATCAGTCCGGATAGCTTGCGGCTGAAATCTTTGTCCATCAATCCGAAACGACCGGAAGCGAAGCCGGCTATCACGATGCTGAACAAAACGACCATTTGGATGAGAATTACGCTGAACGACATGCTTCTTAAATTCTTTAAATTTCGGTTGCAAAATTACTGAAAAAGCTTCGCAATATCCTCGGTTCTGACAATAAATCGGGAGAAGAAATTAAAATTTCCATTGCATATTTTTATGAAAGCTGCTTTGCAGTTTATCAAAAGCGGCTTCATTAACCAACGAAAGCGGCTTCATTTGTCAACGAAGCCGCTTTCACTTTTTTGTTATTCTTTCTGAAATTCCTATTCAACAGTT
>JAFUNW010000194.1 GCA_017472905.1 Bacteroidaceae bacterium | reverse complement strand
GAACTGAAGTACTCTTTTTGCCTTACCGCAAACAAACTGATGCGGCACAGAGAATTTATATACAAAAAAGGCTGCATACGCTTGAAGAACGAGAAGATAAACTACTTTGTCGGTACAAAAATTATTCGTACCTTTGGCCCACATTTTAAAATAAAACATTTTTTTTTCGAAACAACTATCAACTTCACCCATAAACATAAACGCCCTTAAAGCATGAAAGATTTCTTGAAATATATTTTTGCAACCGTCATCGGTATTATTTTAACCGGCTCTATACTTTTTCTATTGAGTATGGTTACCATTTTCGGCATCATCGCTTCATCTGAGAAAGAGACTCCAATACAAGACAACTCTGTCATGACCATCCACCTAGTCGGTTCTTTGGAAGAACGAGCTACAATCAACCCATTAGCCACACTCATGGGAGAAACAGAAAACATCATTGGACTAAACGATTTGTTGTCAGCCATTCAGAAAGCGAAAGAGGATGATCGAATCAAAGGTATCTACCTCGAAGCCGGCCAATTGTCCAATGCTTCGCCAGCAAGCCTAGAAGAAGCTCGCAAGGCTTTACTAGACTTTAAACAAACCGGAAAATTCGTCGTGGCATATGGCGATGTATACAATCAAGGAGAGTATTATTTATGTAGTGTTGCCGACAAAATCATTCTGAATCCACAAGGCGTTATAGATTGGAAGGGGTTAAGTTCACAACCTATATTTTACAAAGACTTACTTGAAAAGCTAGGTATCGAAATGCAAATTTTCAAAGTCGGTACTTATAAATCGGCCGTTGAGCCATTCATTGCCAACCAAATGAGCGAAGCTAATCGAGTGCAAGTGCAAGCCTACCTTAATTCCATTTGGGAAAGAATTGTCAGCGATGTCGCAACATCCCGAGGCTTAGCCATTGATTCCTTAAACTTCTATGCCAACCAGGGCATAAGCCTAAAGGCCTCCAACGAGTTCGTTTCCACCCAATTGGCCGACACGCTGATGTATAAAGACGAGATGAAAAGCTATTTAAAAGAGCTTGTTGGTATTGGAAAAGACGAAGAGCTTCAGACCCTCAACATGGAAGAGATGGGAAATATACAAAAAAACATCCCTATGAGCAAAAGCGGCAATATCTTGGCAGTATATTATGCTACCGGTGAAATCGTGGATGTAGCAACCAATCAATTTACCGGAGACGAAAACTACATTGTAGGAACTCGAATAACAAAAGACTTAAGTAAACTACGCGAAGATGATAATGTCAAAGCAGTTGTTCTACGCATAAACTCTCCAGGTGGAAGCGCATTCGCTTCTGAACAGATCTGGAACGAAGTAGTCAAACTAAAAGCCTGCAAACCAGTCATCGTATCTATGGGAGGAATGGCTGCTTCAGGCGGATACTACATCTCTTGCGCCGCCGATACCATTTTTGCAGAATCAACTACCCTAACAGGAAGTATCGGTATATTCGGCATGATTCCCAACATGCAAAATCTACTCAACAACAAACTCGGTATCTATACTGATATCGTAAAGACCAACCGATATTCCGATTTAGGAGATATCAGCCGACCGCTAACCCCAGCCGAATCACAATTTATTCAAAACTCTATTGAGCGAGGATATGATCTGTTCGTAACCCGATGCGCCGATGGAAGAAACATGAGCAAAGAAGAGATTCAAAATATAGCCGAAGGAAGAGTATGGACCGGATGTATGGCGCAAGAAATCGGGCTTGTAGATGCATTGGGTGGAATAAATGATGCTATTGCTACAGCAGCCCAACTTGCCAACATCACAGAATATTCCCTTATAAGCTACCCGGAAGTGGAGAACCCATTTGTCAGTCTCTTCAACGAAAGCAAAGACAATTACATAGAAAGCCGAATAAAAGAAGAAACAGGAGCATACTATAAATATCTGAAACAAATTCAACATCTGCAAAAAGCCGCTCCCATACAAACCCACATTGGTTTCGAACCAAACATCCAACTATAAAAAAACATGGAAGGCGATTTTATCAAAATAAACAAGTGGCTATATCCCCTATCAGCTTTATACGGCATCGGGGTAGGGCTTCGCAACCAACTATTTGACTGGAACATTCTTCCATCACGTAGTTTTGATATTCCGGTCATCAGTATCGGAAACATCACAGTTGGCGGCACCGGCAAGACTCCACACACCGAATACTTGATTAATCTATTGAAAAAAGAATGGAAAGTAGCAGTTTTAAGCCGGGGATACAAACGCAAATCACACGGTTTCCAACTTGCGTCTCCCGACACCCCCATGCAAATGATTGGCGATGAGCCATTCCAAATGAAGCAAAAATTTCCAGATATATACGTTGCTGTTGATGCCAATCGCTGCCGAGGAATTGACAATTTATGCAAAGAAGAGATAGCCCCTGGCACAGAAGTAGTTTTGCTTGATGACGCCTACCAACACCGATACGTAAATCCGGGTATAAACATTTTGTTAGTCGATTACCACAGGCTCATTTGCTATGACACTCTATTGCCTGCAGGACGCTTACGCGAACCAG
>JAFUNW010000193.1 GCA_017472905.1 Bacteroidaceae bacterium | reverse complement strand
GATGACCTGTTCGGTTCGATGGCTGTAACAATTATGGGAGGACTGTTGTTCTCCACTGTTGCTACGCTTATCTATCTTCCTATATTATATGCTCTATTTTTCAAAATTAAGATTGTAATATGAAACGACTATCAATATTTTCTATCCTGCTGATACCTACCTTCGTGTTTGCTCTATCCCCATTATCATTAGAGGATTGCATCGCACTGGCCAAGGAACACAACAAACGTATATTGGCAGCAGATTATCAAATACAATCGGCAAAATATGAACGCCTGGCAACAGTTTCCAACTTCCTGCCGACACTATCCGCTGAGGGGCTGGGAGCTTATTCTACAGCCGAAGGTTCGTTCGGGATGGAGGGAGGGTTGTTGCCTGTTGTAGGAGTCGATGGTATTCCTACAGGTAATAGCGCCTACTTTCCGGGACTTAATCTCAATTATGAAGTCGATTGGCTGTATAGTGCCGGAGTGAGAATTCAGCAACCGATATTTATGGGAGGCAAAGTGATTGCCGGATATAAAATGGGACGTATCGGAGAAGCTATAGCCCGACAAAATTTTCGTCTGACCGAAACAGAGATCGTTGTCGAGACTACCCGTGCTTATGCCAATGTTGTACGAGCTATGGAACTCCAACGGGTAGCTACATCTTACAATAAATTGCTGCATGAATTAATGCGTTCGGTTGAAAAAGCATTCGAACGCGGTGTAAAATCACGCAATGATGTTTTGAAAGTAGAGGTTAAACTCAACGAAAGTCAACTCAATCTACGGCGTGCAGAGAATGCCATTCGGCTGGCTACGATGAATCTGTGCCATTACATCGGACGACCGTTGATCGACACACTTGAAGTGAACGGAGAACTTCCTACCATAGATGGCTCGTTTGTCTTCTCTACCGATATTTCAGCTCGTCCCGAGGTACAAATGCTTACCTATAAAGGAGAGTTGATGCATCAAAAGATAAATTTGGCACGAGCCGAACTTTTACCACAAATCGGCTTGGTAGGACAATATGGCTATCTGAACGGAGTGAAAATCGGTGGCAACAAATTGTTTGATGATTGGAACTTTGCAGCAGGATTGCAAGTCTCTATTCCTATTCTTAATTTGACATCTCACTCGCGTTATCGTTCTGCAAAGATGCAATATCATCAGGTTAAAGCTGAGGAAGAAGCTACAATAGAACAGTTGACCTTGGAAGCTACTCAAGCAGCTAATAAGCTTGAAGAGTCAGTATTGGAGCAAACGCTTGCAGAGCGAGGAGTTGCTTCTGCTGCAGAAAACCTGCGCGTCAGTAGTCGTCAATATGAGGTAGGAGTAGAAACATTGAGCAATCTTCTCGAAGCACAAACCCTTTGGCAAGAAGCCAAGCAAACGCTCATCGATGCACGTATCAACCGTTTCTTACGATGGATTGAATATTGCAAAGCTACAGGACGAACGGAATAATGTATCCCAAAACGCGAAGCAATATCTTATCTCCCTTTAACTCCTATAACCCTTTCATCATTATATTCTTTTACTGCGAAATCGATTCAAACTACTTTTTGTTTTGAACAAAAGGGAATCCCCTTTGTTACATTGGGTGAACCATAAGAGTAATCGAGAAATTATAAACCAATTATACAGATGTTATGAATAAGAAAATAGTAGTAATAGGAAGTTGTAACACCGACATGGTCATCAACATGAAGCGTCTTCCTTTACCCGGAGAGACGCTCATAGGAGATAAGTTTTTCATGAATTCGGGCGGGAAAGGTGCTAATCAAGCTGTAGCGGCCAGTCGACTAGGCGGAAGAGTCAGTCTTATTGCCAAAATAGGCAATGACCCGTTTGGCAGCCGGGCCATCGAACAATACCGTGCGGAAGGCATCAATGTAAATCACGTTTTCACGGATGAACACGAACCATCGGGAGTTGCCCTTATCATGGTAGATGCTCACGGAGAAAACTCCATAGCTGTCGCCTCCGGCGCCAACGGTTTGCTTCGGCCGGAAGACATTGATTGTGCAAAAAAAGTCATTGAAGAAGCCGACATTCTTCTGATGCAACTGGAAACGCCGATGAATACAATTGAATATGCCGCACAGTTGGCAAAAGATAAAGGGAAAAAGGTTATCCTCAATCCGGCTCCGGCTCATGCCTTATCTAATGTGCTACTGAAGAGCCTCTATATGCTCATTGCGAATGAAACGGAGGCGGAGTTCATTTCCGGAATTCAAATTACGGACATGGACAGCGTGGCTCGCGCAGCAGACATTATCTGCCACAAAGGAGTGGAAAATGTAGTTATCACCCTTGGAGAAAAAGGAGCTTTCATTAAAGAACATGGTAACTATCACCAAGTACCGGGACTTAAAGTAAAAGCTATCGATGCAACAGCTGCCGGCGACACATTTTGCGGTGCAGTGTGCGTTGCTCTATCTGAAGGTAAAAATATAACCGAAGCAATAGAGTTTGCAAACCGTTGCGCAGCAGTAACAGTAACCCGCATGGGAGCACAATCTTCGCTACCGTACAGAAAAGAAATTAATCTCTGATTATTCATTTAAATCTCTACAGTATGTTTATCGTTCAAAATTATCTGTTAGCCGTCATTCTTTGCTTTGTTACCATGCTCTGTTGGGGGTCATGGGCTAATACGCAAAAGCTGGCCGGAAGGACCTGGCGCTACGAGCTCTTTTATTGGGATTATGCCATTGGCATCCTACTCTTCTCTATTTTCCTGGGATTAACATTAGGAAGTACCGGTGAAAGCGGACGCAGTTTCCTAACCGATCTGGGACAGATTACTTCGGAGAATTATGTAAGTGCACTTATTGGTGGAGCAATCTTTAATTTAGGAAACATCCTGCTTTCTGCTGCAGTCTCTATGGCCGGTATGACCGTAGCCTTTCCGCTAGGAGTAGGCATTGCTTTGGTATTGGGAGTTATCATCAATTATATCGGTGCACCTAAAGGAGACCCTTTTACCCTATTCTTTGGAGTTGCATTAATCGTTATTGCCATTATTCTCAACGCCATTGCTTCCGGAAAAATGCATCAAGGAGGGAATACAAATAAAAAAGGAGCGATTATTGCCATTGTCGCCGGTGTATTAATGGCATTCTTCTATCGTTTTGTCGCAGCTGCAATGGACCTGAATAATTTCGAGTCACCCACTCCGGGAATGGCGACACCCTATTCCGCATTTTTCATCT
>JAFUNW010000192.1 GCA_017472905.1 Bacteroidaceae bacterium | reverse complement strand
CGGAAATACAACGGTAAACTTGCTTCCGGCCAGGCTTTTGAAGAGACTGATACGTTGATTTCAACAACGTTTGATTATCTGACTAATTTGCCCATGTTGGATCAAGTAACGGAGAAAGTTGTTCAATTGAGTAACGGACATGCCCGTATCATCAACGAATATCCTTTCTTACAAGGAGAAACCTTTGCTCCCATTATCAATTCGATGCAAGTGGGACGTGTCGTTACTGCTTCCGGTTCCGGCTATTCAATCGAACGCATTGATAAAGTCAATTTAGACCCGGCGGTGTGTGTCTTGAAAGAAAATCAGACGGCATTGGGATATGTTAAGGCCGGTTTGCCCAGTGCTTCAATGACAGCTCCGGAGTTGGACTTTTATTTGCCCAATGTGCTTTCCACGACCTATACCGTTTATGCAGTACTTGTACCGGCCTGTGTTGAGAATATGGAATTGCCGGAAGAAGAGCGTAAACCTTATACACTCTATTTCGACTTGAATTATACGGATGCGAATAACAACCAGATTACCGGTCGATTCGATGGAGACACGTTGATTGTGGGTACGAACAATGTGAAGAAGATAAAGCCTTTCGAGGTTGGAGCTTCCAAAGTTGATACCCTCAAACTAGGACGGATTACATTCCCGATATGCTATGCCCTCACAGAGGCTATGCCGAATGTGAAAGTGATGAATTCCGTCAACTCGTTTACTCCTGCAAATAAAAAGAAGTATGAGCAAAACCTTCGTGTCGCTTGCATCCGACTTGTGCCGGACGGAACGAAAGAAGATTAATGTGCACCTTAAGAAGATGATTTAAATATGAGAAATTCAATGATAGACATATTGCAGCGACAGAGTCTCAGACTCTCTCTCTGCGCTTTGGCAATCAGCTTTTCTACTGTCACTTATGCGCAAGATGAGTTGAACGAAGTAGAAGAGGAAGTGGTTGCTTTCAAAGCACCCCAACGGCGTGTATCGGAAAAGAACAATCTGGTTACGGTTACGGGTACGGTAGTCGATGCTGTAACCAAGCAACCTGTAGCCGGTGTGCGTGTACAGACGTTGGATGACAACCGCTATACGGCGATGACGAATGAAAAAGGTGAGTTTACCGTTCAATTGCCTGATTTTGCCACTTCGCTTTATGTGCAGGCTCCTCGTTACATGGCTCAACAGGTAGCGATAGCAGCCGGCAAGAAAGAGGCAGAACCTGTGAAAATCTCTCTCTTGAGCAATAAATTCAAGACCATGTATGAAGATGATACCGAATATTCGGCTACGAAAGAATTTAAGGTGCGAGGCGGTGGCTTGATTTTGGATAGTGAGATTCAGAGCAATTTGGGTGCGGATATCCGTTCCATCGCTCGTTCTGGTGCGGTAGATGGCGGTATTGCCATGTATATTCGTGGTTTGAACTCCCTCAATGCCAATGCCCAACCGCTCATCATCGTTGATGGCGTTGAGTTGGATATGCAACGTAGTCGTACCGTATTGCATCAAGGACGTGCGTTTAACATGTTGGCCAATATTTCTCCCGAAGACATTGAGTCTGTTCGCCTGTTGAAGAATGCTACTGCACTTTATGGTGCTCGTGGTGCGAACGGTGTATTGCTTATCGAAACCAAACGTGGTCATTCTATGGCTACGAGAATCGATGCCAATATCTCGGCAGGTATTACGTTGGAACCGCAGTTGCAGACCATGATGAATGCAACGCAGTATCGCAATTATGCTACAGAGATGTTGGGTACGGTGGATGCGTTGAGAAAGTCAGAGAATCGTGATGTGACGTTCAATTTCCTCAATGACGATCCGGACGGATTCTATTATCGGATGTATCACAACGATACCGATTGGCAGAACGAAGTGTACCGTACAGCCATTACCCAAAACTACAACATCAATGTACAGGGTGGTGACGACATCGGTATGTACAACTTGTCAGTCGGATATGTCGATTCGGAAAGTACGGTGAAGAATTCCGGTTTTGACCGCTTGAATGTGCGTTTCAATACGGATATTAAGATTCTCAGCAGACTCGAAACGAAGTTTGACATGTCATTCTCTCGTACCAATAATACGTTGTTTGACGATGGATTTTCTTCAGAACTCTCTTCCGGAGCAGTGACTTCACCGACCAATTTGGCGGCTATCAAGTCTCCTTTGCTTGCACCGTATCAATATAACAAGCATGTAGGCGGCTTTACGCACTTGCTATCGGAATATGACAAGTTGTTCAGCCCGCTTAGTCAAAGACTCTATAACAATGACTATGCCTATTCGTTGGCAAATCCGACTTCCATTATTCAGAATGCGCATGGCGACAATAAGAATAAGGTGGAAAATACGTTCTTTAATGTTCACATCGCTCCGAAATATCAGTTTAGCGACAAACTCTCTTTAACGACCAGCTTCAGCTATGTGTTGAATCGCAACTCACAGCGTTATTATCGTCCTTCGGAAGGAGTTCCTCCGTTCTTGATTGAAGGTTTGGGTACGGTGTATAACCTGACTGCTTCGTTGTTTGCCAAAGAAACGAATGTATTGAGTCATACTTATGTGAATTGGTCTGAGAAATTCGGCGCACATTCAGTGGATGTAGTCGGCGGTTTCCGTTACAACTATTTCTCATACGATGGTAGCGATGCCAAGACTCAATTCAGCGGTCCGGAGAGCGACAAGAATCCTTTTTTGACAGCAGATCCTTCGAGAGGTTTCTCCAATTTATCCGGTTCCAACGATATTTGGAAGAACATGCAGTGGTATGCATCCGGTGATTACAACTATCGCAATCGCTATTTTGCAACTGTTTCTTTGTTGGCAGAAGCCAATAGCCGTTTCGGTGATAAAGCAGAGGGCGGAGTGAAAGCCTTTGGTACGCAGTGGGCTCTTTTCCCGAGTGTACAATTGGGATGGGTATTGACCAATGAAAGTTGGTTCTCCAAGAACTCGTTTGTGGATTATCTTCGCATCAATGCCGGCTTCGACATGAGCGGTAACGATGACATCTCCAACTATGCGGCCCGCACTTCATTTACCTCTGTTCGCTACAACTACAATGCCATCGGTATTCAGTTGACCAACATCGGTAATGACCAAATCAAGTGGGAGACAACGACCAAATGGAATGCCGGTTTTGTGGCAAATATGCTCAATAACCGTCTTTCTGTCGGTGCTGATTTCTATCTGCACAAAACGACCGACTTGTTGACCTACAAGTTGTTCGATACTCCTATTTCCGGAATCAAACAGTATTGGAGCAACGAAGGTGCACTTGAGAATCGTGGATTTGAAGTCTCTATATCCGGAAAGCCGGTGGCTACTCGCAATCTTACGTTGGAATTGGGTGCCAGTGTAGGCCATTATAAGAATAAGATTACCTCATTGCCGCAACGTGCATTTACGGACGGTGTGAAAGCTTTCAACTCGGCCGATTATTGCAATTCGGTTTATGGAGAAAACAACATTCTTGTAGCGGTAGATAATCCTGTCGGACAATTCTATGGATACGAAACATTGGGTATTTTTGCTACCGATGCAGAAGCCAAGTCTGCCGGTAAAGACGGTAACTACCTTTATATGAAAGATGCAGCCGGTAACAACCAATATTTCAAGGCCGGTGATGTGCATTTCGTAGACCGGGACAAGAATGGAGTCATTGACGAGAACGACAAACGGGTTATCGGTAATCCCAATCCGGATTTCTACGGTAACATCTTTGCAGCTCTCAATTGGAAGAACTTTACGCTCGACATGGGCTTCAACTTCTGTGTTGGCAACGATGTGTACAATTATCAACGCAGCATCCTCAATTCCGGTTCAACTTTCTATAACCAACAAGTGGCCGAAGTGGGTCATTGGCGTTACGAAGGCCATCAGGCCACGTTGCCCAAGTTGGCTTATGGCGACCCGATGGGAAACAATCGCTTCTCAGATCGTTGGATTGAAGACGGTTCGTATCTTCGTTTGAAAAACGTTCGTCTCACTTATCAGATACCGGTTCCTGAGTCATGGAGTTCATGGTTGCAGAACCTCACTGTATGGGGAGAAGCGCAAAACGTCTTTACGCTCACGAAGTATACCGGTAACGATCCGGAATTCAACATTGGCAACAGCGTGATGTATCAAGGTATTGATTGCGGAAACATTGCGCAAAGCCGTGCCTTTGTTCTAGGTGTGAAAATTAACTTGTAATGAAGTCTAACTCCTCCAAAAAACAAACTAAATTCATATGAAAAAGATATTTTATTCATTCCTTGCGCTGTTTGGTTTTCTTTCTTTCACTGCGTGTGACGATATGCTTATGACCGAAAACGACAGCATGGTTATAGGGCCGGAGTTGGACGGAAGAACCGACTCGGTGTTCTATGCATTGGGTATTGCACAAGGTATGCAGCAACTTGCAGACCAATATTTCTACGTGGGCGAAATGCGTGGTGAATTGGTTGCTCCTACTGTTCAAACGGACAACAACCTTCGTCAGTTGTCTGATTATTCGCAGACCGAAAGCAATCGATACGACAGTGCCTATGTATATTATAAGGTGATTAATAACTGCAACTATTATCTGGCCAATCGTGATACAGCTTTGTATGTCGGTTCGACCAATGTCTCCATCAATGAATATGCAGCTGTTGCGGCATGGCGGGCATGGGCCTATTTGCAGTTGGCACGTTCCTATGGTGGAAACGAACGTAAAATTCCTTTCTATACAGAGCCGTTAACTGCGATTTCGCAAATCAAAGAAGAAAACTTCGAGAAGAAAAATCTGCATGAGATTGTGGAAGCTTTGGCTCCCTCGTTGGAAGAGTTCTCCGGATTGGCGGTCCCTACTTTCGGTACTACGGAATATTACATTGGAACTCCCAACTGGTCAGAAGGCGGTAAGAATATCAATCCTGCACGGATTTTTGTTCCCGTTGACGTGATTCTGGGTGAAATGTATCTCGAAGACGGACAATGGTTGAAAGCTGCACAATACTATTGCAAGTATTTGTGTAATAATAAATTGCTTTCATCAAACTTGCAAGCCGGTTTCCGTACATGGAATAATGGAATGCTGCTTACCGATGCATTTCCGGAAGATTTCGGTTTTACGTACAATAACGTTGTGCGAGGCTATAACGACATTTTTCAGAATACACCCTCTCCGACCGATGTGCTGACCTATATTCCGATGGCTGTCAGTTCACAGCGCGGTCAGACAACCACGATTCCTCTTTCGTTCGGATACGATTATTATTCGACCCAATCAGCCGATCGTTGCCCCCGTGTTGAGGATATTCAGATTGTTCCATCGAAAGCTTATTATGCATTGACTGATACATGTGATTTCTATTATTATCCGAACAGCTATAACGGTTCTTCACTGAAATCGGCTCCCGATACCGTACACGTAAGCAAGATGGGAGATGCACGTGCAAACTATTCCAATGGAAGCGATAATTCTATTCTGAACCGTGATGTCACCGATACGACCAAGGTGTACATTCTCAAGGCTGAAAACGCCAATGTATACCTCTATCGTACTTCTACCGTTTATCTCCATTTGGCAGAGGCTCTGAATCGTTTGGGACATCCCGATATCGCTTTTGCTATCTTGCGTAACGGTATATCTACCTATTTGGAAGAGCTTGTTCCCGATGAGGAAGCGGGAACTGTAGAGCCGTATCAATACATGACTCAAGAGAGCATAGAATTGTTGCAGACCGAGGTTCCATTCTTGAATATCGAGTATCGCAATGTATTCTTGCCGGAAGTAACTTACGGAATACACAATCATGGAGGCGGTACATTGAATGCTACCGGTATGGAAATTCGTAATTCAGTAAATGGTTCACGTGCTACGGCCGTTGGTTCTCAAAGGAATCATTCTTATCTGCCCGAACCCATCATCGGGGCAAAGATGAAAGAGATTGCTGAAACGTTTGGTGTGGAAGTGGGAACAACTCAAGCAGATTACATCAATGCAATGGAAGATATTCTTTGCGATGAATATGCCAAAGAGTTTGCTTTCGAAGGTGTTCGTTTCTACGATCTTCAGCGTATGGCCCGCCATAAGAATGAGGCCGGACTCTATGGGGCTGATTTCGGTTCCAGATGGTTCGCTGAGAAACTGAAAGGAAACAATCCGGCAGTCAGTCTGTTGGAAGCGAAGAACTGGTATCTACCGTTCAATTAAGAGCGGCTTTTTATTTAACGGAGAAGAGGATGCGTCCAAGGGATGCGTCCTCTTTTTTTGTAGAAAAAATCGCAGAATTTGCAATTATCTTAGAATTAAACGGTTATTCGGATTGCTTGAAAATTGGGTAACGAGATAGCAACCGTTCGTATTTCTGAGTTCTTCATTGTTATGCTTCAATGTGATAACTCTGATGGTGCAAAT
>JAFUNW010000191.1 GCA_017472905.1 Bacteroidaceae bacterium | reverse complement strand
TATCTCCCTTTATCTCCATCTATCTCCCTTTATCTCCCTTTATCTCCATCTATCTCCATCTATCTCCCTATTTCTACCTGTAAAGTTGAATATTTTAATTTATGGAAAGCGACCTATCCATCTTCAGTCATGAAGCAGACAGCCCCTCCCTGATTTTGTTCCTATTCCGAGAACTGTTTGATACGCTGTTCTTCGCTCAGTTTACAGATCAACAACGTGTCGTCTTTTTCCGCCACGATGTATCCGTCCAATCCCTGTACCACCACCTTCTTCTCTTGAGTGGCATGAATCAAGCAATTTTTCGTTTCAAACAGTCGAATGTCATTACCGATGCACACATTCTTGTTCAAATCCTGCTTGCTCTGTCCATGAAGCGAACCCCATGTACCCAAGTCGCTCCAGCCGAAGTTAGCCGGGAAAACAAAAATCTCTTCCGCTTTTTCCAAAATGGCATAGTCCACCGAGATGTTCTCGCATTTCGGAAATTCCTCGTTGATTTTCTCCTGCTCTTGAGGCGTATTGTAATAGGGCAACAGATTTTCGAAAATCTGAGACATTTCGGGCTGATAGATGCGAAGCGCATTCACGATTGTGCGGATGTTCCACACAAAGATACCGGCATTCCAGAAAAAATTACTCTTCTTCACATACTTCTCCGCCGTCTGCAAATCGGGTTTTTCCTTGAAAGCATCCACTCTGAATATCTCTTTGTTTCGAGCGGAAGAGGCCGACAAGTCCGATTCAATGTATCCATATCCCGTTTCCGGACGAGTAGGCTTCATTCCCAATGTCAAGATAGCATCGGAACCGGAAGTAAAATCCATAGCCGAAGTAATAACCCGCTGAAACTCCTTCACGTTCATTACGATATGGTCGCTCGGAGTTACCACCATATTGGCTTTCGGATCCCTAGCCTTGATGCGCCAACTCACGTAAGCGATGCAAGGAGCCGTATTCCGGCGACAAGGCTCACGCAAAATATTACCCTCCGGAATATTCGGCAACTGCTCTTTCACCAAATCGGCATATTGCTCAGAAGTCACGACCCAGATATTCTCCGGAGGACAAATGCCCTCGAAGCGATCTGCTGTCAACTGAATCAATGTTCTGCCACAGCCCAATACATCAATAAATTGTTTCGGTTTTTCGGGAGTACTCATCGGCCAAAAACGACTGCCGATGCCGCCCGCCATAATCACCAAATGATTGCTATTATTTGCCATTTCTACTGTTTTTATTGAGTTCTTAACTGCAAAAATAGATAAATCTTTTCTTAATAGTCCTATTTCCAAGAAAAAAAATGGCATAACTCTTTCATTTTCTCCACCTTTAATGAAAGAATACTCAAAAAAAAAACATCGCTCCACCTCCTTGCAGTCCGGCCGGATACAACGTTTTGTGCAGCATCTTAGCGGCCATGACTTGCGTAGAATGTGGCATAAGCATGAATCAAGTGGACAAAATCAGTATCCGAAAGGGATGGGATTTGGCGTTTGGCAAGCTGAATAAGCAAACGTGATGCATCGAAAAAAAAAGGGAGAGGAGAATTCGGACTTTTTTTCCGTTTCTCCCCTCCTTCTATCTTTCAGTAGAAAAGGAACGAACTTTTGATTAATTGAAATAATAGAGAAAAACGGCTATGCCTTCGAGGGCTTTTTTGGCTTGCCCCTCTATTTCAATCGTGAATTTGATTTCGGCTTTGGCAACTCCACGCAGATTGTTCAATGCGTGTAAATCGGCTACGAGCCGAACGCGCTGACCGGAGAGTACGGCTTGGCCATATTTCATCTTTTCTATGCCGTAGTTGATCATCATCTTGAGGTTGTGCACCTCTATAATCTGATTCCACATATAGGGCAAAAGCGAGAGGGTCAGATAGCCGTGTGCAATGGTGGTGTGAAAGGGGCTTTCTACTTTGGCTCGCTCGGGGTCGACATGTATCCATTGATTGTCGAGTGTGGCTTCGGCAAAACAATTGATGCGCTCTTGGCTGACTTCTACGTAATCGGAAACGCCGATTTGTTTTCCTACGTATTTTTCGAACTCTTCGTATGAGTTAATTACAAGTTTGTCCATAATTTTTGCTGACTTAAATGTTTATTGAAATTTGATACAAAAATAGGTAAAACAATGTTTCTGAGGATTTCTTTTTTAGAAATTATAACCTCATTTATCATCTAAAAGTTCACCGTTTTTGTTCTTTTTCTGCATTTTCGCCTGTTGTACTTCCTTGTTTTATGGTTGCGGATTGGTGTCGGGATGTTTTCTTCCCCATTTTACGGGCTTTTTCCCACGCTGCTTTGCGGGCTGCATATTGTTCGTATTGCTTTTCTAAATAGTTATCGGCCATCGTTTCTTGATTTGTCTACTTGAAATGCCATTCGTAGGAGGCTTTGGGGGTTGCGGTTTGTGTGCTTTTCTTCGTTTCGGTGGTGGATATTCCCACTGCTTTCTTTATCTTTGGAAGATTTTTTTGTATGTCGCTTATGCGCTTTTCATCGCTGGGGTGTGTGCTCATAAACGCGGGTGTTGAATTGTCGGATCCTGCTGCCATCTTTTGCCAAAACCCAACTGCTTTGTCGGGATTGTATCCGGCCATTGTCATCAGCATCAAGCCCATATAGTCAGCTTCGCTCTCATGTTTGCGGGAGAATGGGAGCATCAGGCCATATTGTGCTCCAAGCCCGTAGACTTGACCGGCGAGGCTTTGTACCGACTCGCTTTTGTTTGCCAAAGAGATAGAGAGTATTTGTGCTCCGTACTGTGCCATCACTTGTTGGCTCATGCGTTCGTTGCTATGCTTGGCTACGGCATGGGCTACTTCGTGGCCTAGAACTACGGCAAGTTCATCGTCTGAGGAGACGAGCTTCATGAGTCCTTCGTAAACTACGATTTTTCCGCCTGGCATACAGAATGCGTTTATCTGGTCGTCTTTTACGAGATTGAATTCCCATAAGAAGTTGGCAATCTCGGCTTCCATGCCGTTTTGCCGCAGATATTGCTCGGTGGCTGCTGCAATCTTCTTCCCTACTCTTTCTACTGTGGATGATTGTACATAATCGCTGGAGCGTGGTGCGCTGTTCATGTATTCGCGATATTGTGTGAGACTGGAGGTTAGAACTTCTTGATCGGATACTAATAACATTTGTTTTCGTCCGGTAATGGGTACTGTACTACAACTTTCCCACGTCAAGAGGAGCAGAATCGATAGTGATAGTTTGAATATTTTCTACATTTTTTGCTTTTTAAAATATTCGACAAAAAAAGGTAGTGATTTGTTTTATATGG
>JAFUNW010000190.1 GCA_017472905.1 Bacteroidaceae bacterium | reverse complement strand
GCCAATCACCTTGAATATTTCCGACAAACAATGAAAGAAGGACATGGACAAGGAAAAAAATTAGGATTTATTGCTCAGGAAATGGGACGCGAAATTAATACGACCGGTAGTAAAAGCAATCAAGCAGAAATGCAAAATATCGTAGTAAGAATGAAAGATGAATTAGAACAAATCAAAGAACAAGTTCTCAATGTAATGTAAACTATGAACGGAAAACTAATTATATTTTCAGCTCCCTCCGGTTCTGGAAAATCAACAATTATAAATTACCTACTTTCTTGCAATTTAAACTTAGCATTTTCAATATCTGCAACCAGTCGTCCTCCACGTGGAGAAGAACAAAACGGAGTTGAATACTTTTTTCTTTCCCCGGAAGAATTCAAGCAACGAATTGCAAATAATGAGTTCTTGGAATACGAAGAGGTCTATGAAAATCGCTTTTACGGGACATTGAAGTCTCAAGTTGAGAAACAACTTTCAGATGGTCAAAATATTGTATTTGACGTTGATGTTGTAGGCGGATGTAATATAAAAAAATATTATGGGAAGCGAGCTCTTTCTATTTTTATCCAACCGCCTTCCATTGAAGAACTTCGTAAACGCTTGATTGGACGCGGAACTGATGCATTGGATGTGATTGAAAGCCGAGTTGCCAAAGCTACTTATGAATTAGAATTTGCGGCACAATTTGATGAGGTTATTGTCAATGACAATCTTGAACAAGCCAAAGAGACGACATTGCAACTCGTACGAAACTTTTTAAATCAGGCCCAAGAATGAAACACCAACGCATAGGTCTATTTGGAGGTTCATTCAATCCGATACATTGCGGACACATTAGTATTGCACGCACTATATTGAATAAGGTGAAACTTGACCAAATATGGTTCGTTGTGTCTCCACATAACCCTTTGAAATCCGATAGTACATTACTACCGGACCATCTGCGGCTTGAGTTGGTAAAAACCGCCTTGCAATCAGAGGCAAATATGATAGCTTGCGATTATGAATTTGCATTACCCAAACCATCTTATACGTGGAACACTTTGCAACAATTGTCTCAAGACTATCCGGATAACGTATTCACATTATTGATTGGAGAAGACAATTGGACTTGTTTTCCCAAATGGTATTGTTACGAGCAAATTTTAAACAACTACGATATTATCATTTATCCCCGTAACAACTCATTAACTATTTCTGAGAAATTACCTGAAAACGTAAGACTTATTAATACCGATTTATTGGATATCAGCAGTACCCAAATACGTAATTTTGTAAAAAACAACCGACCAATAGACGGTATGGTTCCTGAATGTATCAAACAAAAAGTTCTCATGTTATATAAATAGTAGCCAACCTTTCTAATTGTGAAAACATTTTTAAAGCATTTAAGTATTGTCAAAAGATAAAAGAACTTGTTTAAGAAAGGCTAATTTTGAGTTCTCTTTTATCCTTTTAGAACAGTATTTCTGATTTTTCTAACTATATTTGTGGGAATTAAATTATTATTTTTTTAATCAAACACAAATATATCTTCATGAACAAAACAACAAAATGGAGCATTGTCGCCCTTGTTACACTAGGATTAGTAGGATGGGGTATTTGGTCACAACTACCCAAAGAAAATGAAGAACTACAACTAGCAGATAAATTAAAAACAGACAACAAGAATAATAAAAAAGCACTGAATGTTACAGCAGAAATAGTTCGCCCCCGTTTATTAACAGACGAAATAATCGTAAGTGGTCGTTTATTACCAGACGAAGAGGTCAACCTATCATTCGAAACTTCCGGAAAAATTGTGAATATATATTTTACCGAAGGTTCAAAAGTAAGGAAAGGTGAACTTTTGGCAAAAGTCAACGATGGTCCTTTACAAGCTCAATTAAAAAAGTTGGAAGCCCAGCTGCAATTGGCTCAAGATCGCGTTTATCGTCAAAATGCTCTATTAGAAAAAGATGCAGTAAGTAAAGAAGCTTATGAGCAAGTTTTAACCGACCTTGCTACTTTGCGTGCCGATATCGAATTAATCAAAGAGAATATCGCCCAAACCGAGCTACGTGCACCATTTGACGGAATCATCGGTCTACGCCAAGTCAGTGAAGGTAGTTATGCATCAACAGGAACAATAATAGCAACTCTTACCAAGATTTCTCCATTAAAAATCGAATTTGCAATTCCTGAACGTTATGCAAGTGAGATCAGTCAAGGAATGAGCCTTGAATTTTCTATCGAAGGTCGTTTAGAACCTTTACAGGCTAAAATATATGCCACAGAATCCAAAGTTGATGAAGTGACTCATACCTTACCGGTACGCGCACTCTATCCCAATTTACATGAGAAGTTGCTCCCCGGCCGATTTGCCAATATCCGTATTAAGACCAAAGAGATTACAGATGCTATCGCAATCCCTACAGAAGCAATTGTTCCTGAAATGGGAGTCGACAAAGTATTCTTATATAAAAACGGGAAAGCTCAACCGGTTACCATAACCAAAGGAATACGAAATGAAGAACGAGTACAAGTATTAAAAGGATTAACTTCCGGAGATACCATTCTAACTTCCGGCACCATGCAACTGCGCACCGGTCTGAATGTTTCGTTGGATGAAATAAACTGAGATAATAAGTCATTTTGTTTAAATTCTAATCATTATCAAAAGTGAACATATCAGAACTTAGCATAAAGCGTCCGGTACTCTCTACGGTTATGACCCTAATCATATTACTATTCGGACTTATCGGATATAATACTCTCGGCGTTCGCGAGTATCCTTCTGTAGATAATCCCATTATCTCAGTCAGTTGTTCTTATCCCGGAGCAAACGCAGACGTTATTGAGAACCAAATTACCGAGCCTTTGGAACAAAACATCAATGGTATTCCCGGAATACGTTCTTTAACTAGTGTCAGCAGTCAAGGACAAAGCCGTATTACTGTTGAATTTGAATTATCTGTTGATTTGGAGACTGCAGCTAACGATGTGCGTGATAAGGTTTCACGCGCCCAACGTTTTTTACCACGCGACTGTGACCCTCCTACAGTATCAAAAGCGGATGCGGATGCAACTCCCATTTTAATGGTCGCAATACAAAGTGACAAACGTTCTTTATTGGAAATTAGTGAAATTGCAGACCTAACAGTCAAAGAACAATTGCAAACCATTCCAGACGTAAGTAGTGTTAATATCTGGGGAGAAAAGAAATATTCCATGCGTCTTTGGTTGGACCCGGTCAAAATGTCCGGATACGGAATAACTCCAATGGATGTAAAAGATGCCGTAGATCGTGAGAATGTGGAACTACCATCAGGAAGTATTGAAGGTAATACCACCGAACTAACCATTCGTACTTTGGGCTTGATGCATACTGCACAAGAGTTCAACGATCTGATTATCAGCGAGAGTAATGGTCGAATCATTCGTTTCAGCGATATTGGACGTGCGGAATTGGAAGCACGTGATTTGAAAAGCTACATGAAAATGAACGGGGTTCCGATGGTGGGTGTTGTTGTAATCCCACAACCGGGAGCAAACCACATTGAAATTGCAGATGCTGTTTATGAGCGTATGAAACTAATGGAAAAAGATTTGCCGGACGATGTCAAATACACATATGGATTTGATAATACTAAATTTATTCGAGCTTCGATTGCCGAAGTGGAAGAAACAGTATATGTTGCATTTCTTTTGGTTATTATTATCATCTTTTTATTCTTACGTGATTGGCGAGTTACATTAGTGCCTTGTATTGTTATCCCGGTATCTTTGATTGGTTCATTTTTCATCATGTATATTTGTGGTTTTTCCATCAATGTACTTTCGATGCTGGCTATTGTCTTAGCTGTAGGATTAGTTGTAGACGATGCCATTGTAATGACCGAAAACATTTATATCCGTATCGAAAAAGGAATGTCCCCCATTGAAGCCGGAATAGAAGGCTCAAAAGAAATATTCTTTGCTGTAATATCCACAACTGTTACATTAGTCGCTGTATTCTTCCCTATTGTATTTATGGAAGGAATGACCGGACGATTGTTTAGGGAATTCAGTTTTGTAGTATCCGGAGCTGTCATCATATCCTCGTTTGCAGCATTGACCTTTACTCCAATGTTGGCTACCAAGTTACTAAAGAAGCGAGAAGAACAAGGATGGTTTTATCGCAAAACAGAACCTTTCTTTGAAAAAATGAATATTGTATATACGCGTGGATTGGATTTCTGTTTAAACAGACGTTGGTTGGCAATACCATTTGTGATACTTACATTTGTTTTAATCGGATGGTTATGGTCTGCTATTCCAGCAGAAATGGCGCCACTTGAGGACCGTTCACAAATATCAATCAATACACGAGGCTCTGAAGGTATTACCTATGAATACATACGTGACTATACAGAAGACATCAATGCATTAGTCGATTCTATAGTCGATGATGTACCAGCTGTTACCGCCCGCGTATCAAACGGTACAGGAAATGTACGTCTCACACTTTCAGACATCCAAGAACGTGATTATACACAAATGGAATTGGCTGAAAAACTTTCCACAGCTGTACGCTCAAAAACAAAAGCACGAGCATTCGTACAACAACAATCAACATTCGGAGGGCGTAGAGCCGGTATGCCAATACAATATGTTATACAAGCGACCAATTTGGAAAAACTACAAGAAATTCTACCTCTGTTTATGGCCAAGGTATTTGAAAATCCGGTTTTTCAAATGGCAGATGTCGATTTAAAATTCAGCAAACCGGAGGCAAGAATCAACATCAATCGCGAAAAAGCCAGTGTTATGGGAGTTAGTACTCGAAACATCGCACAAACATTGCAATACGGATTGGCAGACCAACGCATGGGATATTTCTACATGAACGGTAAACAATATGAAATTGTAGGAGAAATAAATCGCCAACAACGCAACAAGCCCGTAGACTTAAAGTCTATTTACATCCGCAGCAATGATGGACAAATGTTACAAATGGATAACCTTATCGATTTGGAAGAAGGCATTGCTCCGCCCAAACTCTATCGTTATAACCGTTTTGCATCTGCAACTATTTCTGCAGGATTAGCAGAGGGAAAAACGATTGGAGAAGGATTGGATGAAATGGATAAAATAGCATCGGAAATATTGGATGATACATTTCGAACAGCCTTAGCCGGAGATTCTAAAGAATATCGAGAAAGTTCTTCTAGTTTGATGTTCGCATTCATTCTGGCATTGGTACTTATCTATTTGATTTTGGCTGCACAATTCGAAAGTTTTAAAGATCCTCTGATCATTATGTTTACTGTCCCACTAGCTATTGCCGGAGCATTGATATTTATGTATGCAGATGGTCAGACAATGAATATTTATAGTCAAATCGGTATCATCATGTTAATTGGACTAGTGGCAAAAAACGGTATCTTAATTGTAGAATTTGCCAATCAAAAGCAAGAGAGTGGTCTTAATCGATTAGAAGCAATACGACAAGCATCCATTCAACGACTGCGTCCTATTTTAATGACTAGTGTTTCAACCATATTAGGATTACTTCCACTAGCTTTTGCTAGCGGTGAAGGAGCTAATGGACGTATCGCAATGGGAGTTGCCGTCATTGGCGGAATGTTAGTATCTACCCTTCTTACCCTATTTATAGTTCCAGCAATTTATTTATATATATCTACAGAACGTTCAAAATAAAAACAGAAATTACAGATATGCAAACAAAGATATTAAATCAAGGAACAAAAATTATATTGCTATTTCTAGCAAGCCACTTACCACTTTCTGCACAACACATCTACACATTGCAAAAGTGCTTAGAAGAAGGGTTAGAAAACAACTACTCGCTACGCATTGTACGTAACGAAGAACAAATAGCTCACAACAATGCGACTTTAGGAAATGCCGGATATTTACCAACCTTGGATTTATCAGCCGGTTATAACGGCACATTAGACAACAATGAAACGGAAATCCGTGCAACAGGCGAATCTGTCAGTGAAAAAGGAGTTTTTGACCAAATCTACAATGTCGGAGTAAATTTGAATTGGACAATCTTTGACGGATTAGGTATTCAAACAAACTATAAAAGGCTCAAGGAATTAGAACGCCAAGGAGAAACACAGACACGCATCGCCATCGAAGATTTCATCGCAGCACTATCTGCTGAATATTACAACTTTGTACAACAAAAGATTCGTTTAAAGAATTTGCGATATGCTGTTTCACTCTCTAAGGAACGTTTACGTATTGTTGAAGCAAGGTACACAATCGGAAGTTTCTCTAGATTAGACTTACAGCAAGCACGTGTAGACTTCAATGCTGACAGCGCTCAATATATGAAACAGCAAGAATTATTACACACTTCACGTATTCGTTTAAATGAACTAATGGCCAATCGAGACATGAACGATCCGGTCATTGTCAAAGATACGATTATTACCCCTGATACATATTTGCGTTTCGAAAGT
>JAFUNW010000189.1 GCA_017472905.1 Bacteroidaceae bacterium | reverse complement strand
TATACAACATACGATGCCCTCAACGAATTTGCCTTGTTGGAAAGTGCTGTGCGCGAAGATTTGAATAGTAGAGCAACTCGCGTTTCAGCCGTATTGAATCCGGTAAAACTCATTATTACCAACTATCCCGAAGGAGAAGTTGAAGAGATGACCGCCATCAATAATCCGGAAGATGAAACGGCCGGCACACACACCATCGAATTCAGCCGCGAACTGTGGATCGAACGCGAGGATTTCATGGAAGATGCACCGAAAAAATACTTCCGCATGACGCCCGGACAAGAAGTGCGTCTGAAAAATGCCTATATCGTTAAGTGTACCGGATGCAAGAAAGACGAAGAGGGCAATATCACCGAAGTCTATTGCGAATACGATCCGGAGACTCGCACCGGCATGCCCGGAAGCAGCCGAAAAGTAAAAGGCACGATTCATTGGGTCAGCTGCGCACACTGCGTTCCGGCCGAAGTGCGTTTATACGACCGTCTGTGGAAAGTAGAAAACCCACGCGATGAATTAGCAGCCATTCGCGAAGCAAAAAATTGCGATGCACTCGAAGCCATGAAAGAGATTATCAATCCCGATTCGCTGCATGTGCTCACAAACTGCTACGTGGAGAAATTCCTGCAAACGAGCAAGCCGCTCGACTATCTGCAATTCCAACGCATCGGATACTTCAATGTTGACAAAGATTCGACTGCCGACAAATTGGTTTTCAACAAAACCGTAGGATTGAAAGATACGTGGAGCAAAATCAATAAATAGAAAACTCACAGAAACAGGCACACGAAGAAAAAAGAATATTCGTGCAGCCTGTTTCAAAATGAGTCTTCAAATGCGTTCTCATAGGGAGATTATCCCTATTACGGATCATTAATTACCTAACACCTTTTTCTGCACTAAAATGAACAAAGATTACTTGGACTATTTTGAATATTTCGAAGCACCGGAATTCAAAACACTATTTTCCAGATACCAAAAGATGAAGGAAAAAGGTATTTCTGAATATTTCGATGCTGATGAGCTGGTAGACATTACGGAATATTACTACAACAAAGGAATGAAAATGGAGGCCTTAACAACATTGGAGTTCGCCCTGAAAATGCATCCCGACAACGTAGATGTCCGACTCTGCCAAGCACGCACCTGCATGAACGAAGGCAATTACGAACAGGTGCAACAACTCTTAGACTCCATCATTGACCAAACAGACAGAGAAGTTCTTTTTTTAAGAGCCGAACTGAACATCATAAAAAAAGATATGCCGCAAACATCGGTCTATCTCAACCAAATTATCCAAAGCGAGGAAGAACCCATCGACATATACCAAGCCTATATAGACATAGGCGAATTGTTTCTTGACTACGAAGAATACGAAAGAGCAATGAAATACTTCACCAGAGCAGAAAAGAGCGCACAAATGTGTGAAGACCCTCAAGAGCTCGTGTGGAGAGCACAGGCAGACAGAGCCATTTGCCTCTTTGCTTTAGGAGAACATCAGAAAGGAATAGACTTGGTAAACCAAATATTGGACGAAGACCCCTATTCACACACTCATTGGTGTCTATTGGGAGAATTCTACGTTGAGCTGGAAGAGTTCGACAAAGCGATGGACGCATTCGACTACGCCCTGGCCATTCAACAAGACTATAAAGAAGCCATCTTCTGGAAAGCCTGTTGTTATACCTACCTCGAAAACAATGCAGAAGCCCTGAAGCTTTTCCATCAATGCATCGAAAAGGAATACAAACTTTCGGAGACACACTTTGCCTGTGGAGTACTCTACAACACGCAAATGGAATATTCGCAAGCCATATTCCATCTAAAGAAATCAGAAGAGCTGATGAACGGAACACCGCGCTACGCTTTCGAACTATACACCAATTTGGCAGATGCATACATACAGAGCAAACTCTATCAGCAAGCGATTCATTACATCATGCTGGCTGATCCTCTCTCTCCGGACAACGAACAAATTCAAAAGCTATACAAAGAAATAGAAAACAAAGAAGAAAATATATAAAGAAGTAGTATAAAAAAAATAAGCAGTAAAAAAACATTATGGAATCTGTAGAATTTATCAAATGGTGTCTTGATAACTTAAACTATTGGACCATCACCCTGCTGATGACAATAGAAAGTTCATTCATACCATTCCCCTCGGAAGTTGTTGTACCCCCCGCAGCGTGGAAATCTGCTAGCGATGACAGTCTGAATATCTATTTAGTAGTCATTTTTGCCACAATCGGCGCCAACATCGGTGCGTTGATAAACTACTATTTAGCCAAATGGTTCGGTCGTCCGCTTATCTACAAATTTGCCAACAGCCGCATCGGACACATGTGCCTGATTGACGAAGCCAAAGTTCAGCATGCAGAAGAATATTTCGATAAACGGGGAGCAATGGCCACTTTCATCGGTCGTCTGATTCCGGCTGTCCGCCAACTCATCTCCATTCCGGCCGGATTAGCTCGAATGAAAATGAGCACATTCCTTCTGTTTACCACCTTAGGAGCCGGTATTTGGAATGCAATTCTTGCAGCCATCGGCTATTATCTCTCCACCGTTCCCGGCATTCAAAACGAAGAACAACTGATGGAAAAGGTGAATGAATACAGCCACACTATCGGATATATCTTCATCGGAGTCGGAATTCTGATTGTAGCCTACCTTATATATAAAGGTACAATCGGATACAACAAAGAGATGAAGAAGTAAGCCATTAAACTCAAGGGCCGACTATGCGAAATTCTGGTCTCGGCAAACAGACAAGGCTGCACTGTAGTCGGGCTCTTGAGTTATTTCCGAAACCAATTCGCAATAAGCAATCTTTCCATGCGGATCTATCACAACCACCGCACGAGCAAACAATCCATTGAGAGGACCGTCCAACATCTGCACTCCATAATCCTTTCCGAATGTGGAGCCTAGATGAAAGTCCGACAAAGCAACGACATGCTCTATTCCCTCTGTAGTACAAAAGCGTTGCTGAGCAAAAGGCAGGTCGCGGCTGATAGCCAACACAAGCGTATCCGGAATCGAAGCGGCCATTCGATTGAACCTGCGTACAGCATTGGCACACACCGTTGTGTCCAGACTTGGAAAGATGCTTAAAACGGCAAACTTGCCACCGATATCCTGCTTGCCAAACGGCTCCAGATTTCCTTTACTCAATACGAATTCGGGGGCCATCATCCCTTTTCGGACAAATTCGCCCACCAACTTTACGGGCATACCGTTGAATTTTGTTTCTGACATAGGGTTATTCCTTTAAAACTGATTTTTCATTCAACACAAAAGGGAGAGGAAATGTTCAGATTTCCCCTCCCCTTTTCTTTTCAGCCAAAAGAGCTTTCTTTTTTTTACGAAAGATACCAAGCGTAC
>JAFUNW010000188.1 GCA_017472905.1 Bacteroidaceae bacterium | reverse complement strand
TCTCCCTTTAACTTTAAAGATCCTTCGACTTCGTAAACTCCGCTCAGGATGACAAAAAAGAATATAGAATACTATTGGCTTTAACTCCTCTAACTCCTTTAACTCCTTTTATCTCCCTCTATCTCCTCAGAATAAAAATATACTTTTCTCTCTCTCTTCCCGTTGCTCTCACTTTTTTTTTGTACTTTTGCACCCTCATATATATAAATAGGTGAAATCTTGTAAGTCAAGAAGCTCGGACGAGACGGTGAGGGCTTACAGAGAAAACCGTAGAATGAAAGAATAAATTACTAACAGGAAACTATATGTTGTTTGAAAATCTTAGTGAAAGACTTGAACGCTCGTTCAAGATACTGAAAGGTGAGGGGAGAATCACCGAAGTCAATGTGGCAGAGACTCTGAAAGATGTTCGCAAAGCCCTGCTTGATGCCGATGTGAACTATAAAGTGGCTAAGTCGTTTACCGATACCGTGAAGCAAAAGGCATTGGGACAAAATGTATTGACAGCTGTCAAGCCCAGCCAGTTGATGATTAAAATCGTACACGATGAGTTGGCTATCCTTATGGGAGGCGAAACCGCAGAAATCAACACCAAAGGCCAACCGGCTGTTATCCTGATGTCGGGATTGCAAGGTTCGGGAAAAACAACCTTCTCCGGTAAACTGGCCTACATGCTCAAGAATAAGAAAAACCGCCGTCCGTTGTTGACTGCTTGCGATGTCTATCGTCCGGCTGCCATCGAACAGTTGCGTGTATTGGGTGAGCAAATCGATGTTCCCGTTTATTGCGAACCGGAAAACAAGAATCCGGTGGAGATTGCACAAAACGCCATTCGCGAAGCCAAATCCAAAGGATACGATATTGTCATTGTCGATACGGCCGGACGTTTGGCCATCGATGAACAGATGATGCAGGAGATAGCAGCCATCAAAGCAGCTATCGAGCCGCAAGAAACATTGTTCGTGGTTGACTCCATGACCGGACAGGATGCGGTAAATACAGCTCGCGAGTTCAACGAACGGCTCGACTTCGATGGAGTCGTATTGACCAAACTCGATGGTGACACCCGAGGTGGTGCGGCGCTTTCTATCCGTACGGTTGTCAACAAGCCGATTAAGTTTGTCGGTACGGGCGAGAAGATGGAGGCTATCGACCAATTCCATCCCTCACGTATGGCCGACCGTATCCTGGGTATGGGAGACATCGTTTCGCTCGTAGAACGTGCACAAGAGCAATACGATGAAGAAGAGGCCAAACGCTTGCAAAAGAAAATCCAGAAGAACCAGTTTGATTTCAATGATTTCCTGTCACAGATTCAGCAAATCAAGAAGATGGGTAACCTGAAGGAACTGGCTTCCATGATTCCGGGAGTAGGTAAAGCGCTCAAGAACATCGATATTGATGACGATGCGTTCAAAAGCATCGAGGCCATCATCTATTCCATGACTCCCAAAGAACGTATGCATCCCGAAATTCTGAACGGAAGCAGACGCAACCGCATTGCCAAAGGTAGCGGAACGAATATTCAAGAGGTAAATAGGCTCATCAAGAACTTTGACCAGACGCGCAAAATGATGAAGATGGTTACCGGAAACGGAATGAGCAAAATGATGGCACAGATGCCCAAATTCAAAAGATAATCAACCATTAAACAATAAACGCTTATGAAAAGACTAGTCTGGGGAGCCGCTTGTCTGGCTGCCATGTTTACTTCGTGTATAGATAATCCCAAAGGATACACCGTTACCGGAGTGTTGCCCGATTCTACATTCAATGGAACAACGGTTTATATCGCACGATATGATGACCAAAAGAAAATAGACAGTGCTGTCGTGGAAAACAACAAAGTGGTGTTTACCGGAGTGGCAGACACCGTACACAGCTGCTTTATCAGAATCAACCGCATGCTGACGTCTTCACTCATTTTGGAGAATGGAGAGATTACGGTAGATTTTGAAAATCCGACAACCCCGTCCGGAACACCGCTCAACGATGAGTTCAGCCGTTTGATGGCTGCGCAAGATAGTTTGAACAATGCTTATGGAGAAGCATATCAGGCTTTCGACAAGAGTGCGGAAAATTGGAAAGACGCGTGGAGTACAGTTTATAAAAATGAATGGCTGCCGCGCTTCGAACAGCTGGTTGTAGAATCCTTCGAAGGACACACCGATGACGCTGTCGGTCATGCTATGATTACCAATCTGCATGGTATGGACATTGACAAAACGTTGGAAATACTCGACAGCTTTGGCCCTTGGTTGGCTTCAACCCGATGGGCTACTGAGATGAAAGAGAATCTCTTGACGCAAAAGAAAACAGCGGTGGGACAGCCTTATACCGACATCAAGGGAACCGACATCAACGGAAATCCGATAGCTCTCTCTGACTTTGTCGGTAAAGGAAACTATGTACTCGTGGATATGTGGGCCAGCTGGTGCGGACCATGCAAACGGGAAATTCCCTTCCTGGCCAATCTGAATAACCTGTATAAAAACAAAGGATTGACCGTACTCGGCATCTATGTGTGGGATAAACCGGAGAATCTGCAACCGGCAATCGAAAAAGAGGGTATCGCGTGGCCGCAGATTATCGATTCGGAAGAAAATGCAACCAAACTGTATGGTGTGCAGGGTATCCCTTGCATCATGCTTATCGGACCGGACGGAACCATCCTTGACCGTACGAACTTGCGTGGCGACAACATGCAGGCTACCGTAGAGAAATTCATGTTCGGAGAAAAGAAATAAAGGAGGACATTATAAAGAAGGAGTTAAAGGAGTTATCGTTCGATTCGCTCACTAGTAGTTAAAGGAATTAGAGCAAAAAGTTTGGCTGTACTTTAAAGGAGATAGATGGAGATAAATGGAGATAAAGGCCGATACTCTTGCAATACGTATAGCTTTACTATCGGCCTCTATTTCCCAAAGAGCGAAGCGATATCTCCCTTTATCTACAAGAATAAATAAAGTATTAAAATAACAATAGAAAACCTATGCAACTGATAGACGGAAAAGCAATAGCAGAGCAAGTAAAAAAAGAAATAGCAGCAGAAGTGGCAGACATCGTAGCACGCGGTGGTAAACGTCCGCATCTGGCTGCCATTCTCGTGGGACACGATGGCGGAAGTGAAACATACGTGGCAGCCAAAGTGAAAGCGTGTGAAGTATGTGGATTCAAATCCAGCCTGATTCGTTACGAAGCTGATGTGACGGAAGAGGAACTCCTGGCTAAAGTACGTGAGCTGAACGAAGACGAAGATGTCGATGGATTCATCGTGCAATTGCCGCTTCCCAAACATATTTCGGAGCAAAAAGTAATCGAGACCATTGATTACCGTAAAGATGTCGATGGATTTCACCCCATCAATGTCGGACGCATGTCTATCGGACTCCCTTGCTACATCTCTGCAACTCCGAATGGAATACTGGAACTCCTGAAACGTTACAACATCGAAACACAAGGAAAGAAGTGTGTCGTATTGGGTCGAAGCAACATTGTCGGAAAACCGATGGCCGGCCTGATGATGCAAAAAGCATATCCCGGAGATGCTACAGTAACCGTATGCCACAGCCGAAGCAAAGATTTGGTTAAGGAGTGTCAGGAAGCCGACATTATCATTGCAGCACTC
>JAFUNW010000187.1 GCA_017472905.1 Bacteroidaceae bacterium | reverse complement strand
GTGATTATTTGATTGCGCAGGGCGGAACATCAGTTTTGACCGAAGTGCCGGAAATGTTTGGTGCTGAAACAATTTTGATGAATCGTTGTGAAAACAAGGAACTCTTCGAACAAACTGTTTGTTTGATTAATGATTTCAAGAGTTATTTCCTTTCTCATGGCAAGCCGGTAGGTGAAAATCCCTCACCGGGAAATAAAGCCGGCGGAATTTCGACTTTGGAAGAAAAAGCATTGGGCTGTACTCAGAAATGTGGTAAGGATTATGTACGTGGAGTCATGGGATATGGTGAACGTTTGGCAGCCAAAGGATTGAATCTGCTTTCTGCTCCCGGAAATGATTTGGTTGCGTCTACGGCTTTGGCTTCTTGCGGTTGCCATATAGTGTTGTTCACAACCGGACGTGGAACACCCTTCGGAACATACGTGCCGACCATGAAGATTTCCACCAATTCGACATTGGCTAAAAACAAGCCGACCTGGATTGATTTCAATGCCGGAGTCATCGTAGAAAATGAGCCGATGGAAGAAACATGCAAGCGCTTCATAGACTATGTCATTCGTGTTGCCAGTGGTGAGCCGGTGAATAATGAAAAGAAAGGGTATCGCGAAATTGCCATATTTAAAAACGGAGTAACATTGTAAGCTACTAAATAGAGACAATTTTCATTTTAATTAATTTGAGTCGCAACTAACTATATGCCATTTTCTTGGAGTGGTATGGTCGGTTGCGATTCTTTTTTTAAGCTGCTTTTAAGTAAATGAGGGACGAAAAATTGCAAAAATCAAGTTCACCGACACATAAATCGGGTTTGTGGGCCTTGAGTCCGTTGTTTGTTTTTCTTGGATTGTATTTGGTCACTTCCATTTTGATAAATGATTTCTATAAAGTGCCGATAACGGTAGCTTTTGTGGTCTCTTCGATTTACGCCATCTGTACCAGTTCCGGGATGAGTTTGAACGAACGCATTACCCGTTTTTCGCGGGGAGCTTCCGACAGCAACATGATGTTGATGATTTGGATATTCATTTTGGCCGGTGCCTTTGCGCAGTCTGCAAAAGCGATGGGAGCAATTGATGCCACTGTCAATCTGGCTTTGCAGATTCTTCCGGAAAACATGTTACTTCCGGGTCTTTTTTTAGCTGCTTGTTTTATCTCATTGGCCGTTGGAACTTCGGTCGGTACGGTTGTAGCTTTGACTCCTGTAGCTGCCGGCATTGCGGAGCAAACCGAAGTTTCGCTTCCTCTAATGGTGGCTATTGTGGTTGGAGGCTCATATTTCGGAGATAATCTTTCATTCATTTCGGACACGACCATTGCTGCAACACAAACCCAAGAGTGTCGAATGAGTGACAAATTCAAAGTGAATGTGCGTATTGTAGCTCCTGCAGCATTGTTGACTTTGGCTATATATGCAGTGTTAGGAGTTTCGGTTCAAGCACCGGAGACGCTTCAGAGCGTGGAATGGTATAAGGTTATCCCCTATTTGTCGGTCTTGATTTGTGCTTTGTGCGGGATGAACGTCATGTTGGTCTTGGTGATAGGTATTGTTTTGGCCGGTGTGATAGGAGTTCTGAGTGGCTCGTTCGATTTTTTAGGTTGTCTGAGTGTTATGGGCGATGGCATTTTGAGCATGAGTGAACTGATTATCATTACTTTGTTGGCCGGAGGCATGTTGGAATTGATACGCTACAATGGAGGTATAGACTATGTCATCGGGTTGTTGACCCGGCGGATTCGTGGCAAGCGCGGTGCGGAATTTACGATAGCGGCTATTGTGACGTTGGCTGACGTTTGTACGGCAAACAATACGATTGCGGTGATGACGACCGGACCGATAGCGCGTGACATTGCTTCGCAATTTGGGGTAGACAGACGGAAAAGTGCCAGTATATTGGATACATTCAGCTGTTTTGCGCAGGGATTGATTCCTTATGGTGCACAAATGTTGATGGCAGCAGGGTTGGCAGCCATCTCCCCTATCAGCATTTTGGGTTTTCTCTACTATCCCGTGTTGATGGGCATGTGTGCAACGTTGAGTATTCTGTTCCGTTATCCTCGGAAATATTCTTGAAAAAGTTGCCCGACAATTCCGAAATGTGTTGTACAAGACAAATTTGCATATTTCGGAATTGTCGGGCTTTTCTTTTATGTTTTTTCAGCACATGCGGTCGCGATAATCTTCGTAGTGATAGGTTTTGTAAACTTCGAGTTCGCCGTTTGTGTGCAATAGGGCGATGGAGGGATGATTGATGCCGTTGAACATGGTTGTTTTGACGGTTGTGTAGTGAATCATGTCCTCGAAAATGATGTGCTCACCGATTTGAAGTTCGTGGTTGAATTTCCAACTCCCCATGTAATCTCCACTCAAACAACTGTTTCCTCCTAGTCGGTAGATGTGTTCGTGCGGCAAAGCTGTCGATGCTGCTTCAAACGGAAGAGTTTCCGCACCGCGTACACTTGGTTGGTAGGGCATTTCTAAGCAATCGGGCATGTGGCATGTGAAACTGACGTTGAGGATGGCCGTTCGAATGCCTTTGTTTTCTACGATGTCGACCACAGAAGCTACGAGCGGTCCCGTCTGCCAAGCGAAAGCCGAGCCGGGTTCTAAAATGAGCCGCAGATGCGGATAGCGTTCTCGTACTCCTTTGAGTAGATTGATGAGGTGATTCGTGTCGTAGTCTTTCCGCGTCATCAGGTGTCCGCCTCCCAGATTGAGCCACTTCAGTTGGGGTATCCATTTTGCAAAGCGTTTTTCAAAAACCTTCAGTGTGCGTTCCAGTTGATAGGAATCGGATTCGCAATGACAATGGCAGTGAAATCCTTCGATACCCTCGGGTAATTGGTCGGGCAGTTGGTCGGCCGTTACTCCGAAGCGTGTTCCGGGAGCGCAAGGGTTGTAGAGTTCAACTTCTACTTCGGAATATTCCGGATTGACTCGGATGCCGCATGAAATTTTCTCCGGACTTTTGCATATTCTTGGGTAGAAACGCCGGAATTGGCTGAGCGAATTGAAACTAATGTGGCTGCTGCATTGCATGATTTGCTCAAACTCATCTTCGGTATAAGCCGGAGAATAGGTATGGGCTTTGCTTCCGAATTCTTCGTAAGCTAAGCGTGCTTCGTAAAGCGAGCTGGCTGTCGTGTGGTCGATATATTCCCGGAATATGGGGAACGATTTCCACAGAGCAAAGGCTTTGAATGCCAGGATAATCTCTACTTCGGCTTCTTTGGCAACGCGTTGAATCAATGCAAGGTTGCGGCGAAGCAGTTCCTCTTTCATTACGTAACAGGGCGAGGGTATGTTTTGCAAAGTCAGATTGCTATTCATTTCTTTTTGAGACATTGTTTTATATTCTTGCTTTTGTTCTTTTAAATTATGGAGCGATTATTTTGAAGCGTGCAAATTTCAACAACAGTTGTTTGATTCCGGCGTGTTGAAATTCAACGGTAGCTTTGCTGTTTTCTCCGCTTCCTTCCATTTTCAGTACTTTTCCTATGCCGAAGCGTTCGTGCTCGATGAGTTGTCCAACATTCAAACTATTCTTTCCGGATGTGTCGACCGGTTGTGTCGTGAGTCGTGTCGAAACGGGCGGCACGCGCTTCATGCCTTGCGGAACGGAGGGACGGAGCGGACGAGGAGACTGAAAGGGTTTCCGCTCGTCAAAGTTTGAGCGATAGTCGGAATAGTCGTTTCGGCGATACGAACCGTAATCCGATTCCGTAGCATACTCTTCGTCTCGAAACGAATTTTGTGAAATATTCTTTCTTCTTTCCCAAGGAGCCGTAGATTCTCTGTTGTCCGAATCATAGTTCCGTAGTGTGCTGAACGGGCGTTTGGCAAATCCTCCATTGTCTATTTCGGAATGTGAGTGGCCGTAGTTTGAAGCGAAAGGTTGTGTGTTGTGCAGTTCTTTTCCGAAAACGGAGTTACCTTGCATCTCCAGATATCGGGAGTCAATGTCTTTCAAGAATCGGCTTGGATTGGCAAATTCGGTCTTTCCGAATCGGAATCGGCTTTTGGCAAACGAAAGGAAGCAGTGTTCTTCGGCTCGCGTCAGGGCTACATAAAAGAGTCTCCTCTCCTCCTCTAATTCTTTATACGAATTTTGTGCCATTTGGTTGGGGAAGAGGTTTTCTTCCAATCCTACGATGAAGACGCAACGAAACTCCAGTCCCTTGGCGGCATGTACGGTCATGAGGGTAACTTTCTCGTTGCTGTCGTTGTCTTCGGTTTCGGAATCTGTGATGAGCGATATTTCAGAAAGGTAGTCGTGCAGCGAAACGTGTGTGTTGCCCTCCTCCATTCGGATGGAGCAGAAGTTATGTATGCCGTTGCTCAGTTCCTCGATGTTTTCTTGTCGGCTAAGCCCTTCGGGAGTACGGTCTTGCAGGATTTCGTTCATGATTCCGCTTCGCCGGATGATGTCTGTCCCCAAATCATAAGCATTCATCGATTGGGTTTTCTCAATGAAACTGTTTATCAGTTCGCGGAATGCCTGCAACTTTGTGTGGGTCGCTTTGCTGATGGAAACGCCGTAGTCGAGAGGCGAAAGCAGAATATCCCACAAACTGACGTTGGCAGTTGTGGCTGCTTCGGTAATTTTGGCAAGCGTGGTGTTTCCGATTCCTCGTGTCGGATAGTTGATGACTCTCTTCAAGGCTTCTTCATCGTGCGGATTGACGGTCAGTCTGAAGTAAGCGATGATGTCTTTGATTTCCTTGCGTTGGTAAAAAGAGAGTCCGCCATAGATTTTACATGGAATGGTGCGTTTTCGCAAAGCCTCTTCGAAGATTCTCGACT
>JAFUNW010000016.1 GCA_017472905.1 Bacteroidaceae bacterium | reverse complement strand
TTGACCAACTTGTGATATTCGTTGAAGTCCATCACGGCCTGTCGGTGTTTACCTGCATTTTCGTATGCTTTACCACGTTCCCAGACATAAGGCGCTGCATCTATCGGGTAGGGTTGGGCATAAGTGTTAACTGCTTGGTCCAGCAACCGGATGATTTCCTCATCTTGGCCGGTTTGACCGGACAATTGCAATGATTTGGCGGCTGAATAGAATGTGAGTGCTGTCGCCATGTTGCTTTCGTTCACGAATTTATAAGCTTCGTATGCTTTTGTATAGTCTTGTAGAGCAAACAGCAGTTCGCCTTCGGTTTGCAGATAGAGCGGGAGCGAGTCGATGGCGATGGCTTGTTGAATTGATTCAAGTGCTTTCTTTAATCCCCAATCTTTGTATTTAAGCGGTTGTTCGCTGATGCTGTTTTGATAGATCATGCGACAAAGTGTATGATAGACTTCTGCCTTTTTTTCATTCAATTCTATTGCTTGCGCAATGTCGGCTTCTGCCAGCTCAAAATGGAGGGAGTCTTTAAATTCCTGGGTATATAATGTTGCGCGGCGTTGATATCCTTCTGCACTTTTGGGATAGGTCTCGATAAATTCGTTCAAGAGTTCCAAATACTCCTCTTTGTTGGTTTGTCCGGCTTTCATATAAAGCAAAACCAAAGCTTCCTCTTCAGTCGGTGGCAAAGCCTTTTTGATTCCGATGGCACGTAGTGAAGAATGATTGCTTGTCAATGCTCCGATGCTAAGCGATGAAGCATAATTGGCATCGACAGCATAACAAGTTTTTCCATCTTCTGTCGTTACCGGCTGTTGCATGATTCCGACAACCGAACCTTCGGCATTGACTATCGGACAGCTGATTGCTTTCTCGTTTGCAGTCAGTTGCAGAGTATAATAGTGGTATTTTTCGTTTACCGGAACAACTTCGGTTACGATGCCTTGTTGATGGGTTGCTTCTTTGCTCGTGGAGTAGGGAAGAAGCCATATTTTTTCATTGACTTGTGCCGGTTGAGTGGCTAACGGAAGAGCTTGAACCTTTTTATCTTGAATAGTTACGTGAAATTTGATGATGTCGTACATATCGTTTGCACCGAGAATCCGATCGACAGCCATCTCTTTTCCTTCGCTTGTGACGATGATAGCCCGTTCAGCTCCTTTGAACAAGGCATAATCGGATACGGCTTCACCGTTTGGTCGGATGAAAAATCCGTTTCCTGTATTTAGTATTTTGTCATCTTTGTCGTATGTAACGATGGTAAATATGGCATTGGATAGCTTCTTGTTCCACTTCAAGGTTTGCGATACCGTTTGTAGGGAAACGAGCATGCAACAAAGACAAAGAAGTAAAGATTGTTTCTTCATGTGTTTTTTGTTTAAGTTTCGCAAATAAATTTACAGCCATTCTCTTGTCATGCTGAGCGTAACGAAGCATCTTTGTGACAAAGAGCGAAGAAGTTTCTGTAAATACAAGGTTTTCACTTGCGAAAGTTGACTTTTTGAATTTTAGTGGTCTCTTTAAATTATTCGATTCCTCGTTGGCGTATCACTTCATAGATGAGAATACCGGCAGCGACCGAAACGTTCAGTGATTCGATGTTTCCCAACATGGGAATCTTTACCCATTCATCGCATAATGCCAAGTGTTCATACGAAACACCCTTGTCTTCCGCTCCCATGATGATGCATACCGGGTCGGTATAGTTTCCTTTGGTATAGTTGTAGTCTCCTTTTTCTGTGGCGGCAATGATTCTGAATCCGCATTGCTTGAGGTAATTGATGGTTGCGGTCAGACTCTTTTCTCTACACACCGGAAGTGTATGCAGTGCACCGGCCGAAGTCTTGATGGCATCGGCATTTACCTTGACACTGTTCTTGGCCGGAATGATGATGGCATCGACATTTGCACAGTTGCAGGTTCTGGCTATGGCTCCGAAGTTGCGTACGTCTGTTACTCCGTCAAGCATGATGAATACCGGGTTTTTCCCTTCTTCAAATAATGTCGGGACGATGTCTTCTGTATGTTGATACGTGATGGAGGAGATGAAGGCCACTACTCCTTGGTGGTTCTTTCGGGTTATTCGGT